>CAYJSZ010000013.1:0-34631 GCA_964372545.1 uncultured Ignavibacteriaceae bacterium | reverse complement strand
CGATCTATAAACATACCACTCCTAACGGAGTGGTGATTATTTCGGCCCAGAATTCATTTCATCACCGATTCAACTCTGAGAACACTTCTGCCAGTCGCTGTATCAACCCCGTTAGGGGTGAAATGTTTATAGACCGGCAAAATAAAACCAGCAGAACTCCGTAGGAGTGACATGTTCACACTTGACGAACCCGTGCCAATTGAACATAGTTGTTGCAGCTCGATTTCATGATGTCATCATTATGAAAAACAATGGCAATGCCATTGATGAGACCTCAGGGTGACAGCGGGACTCGCAATGACAGAGCAATAAATTTTTCAGAAGCCCCAGATTGTAATAGCCGGAAGCTTCCTGAGGGTTATTCAAAATAGATTTGTTGAGCTGCTTGCAGACCAACTCCAGGCTGGACCGAGTATCCGCAATCGCGCAGTGACATCTCCAACGCGGAAACGAGACCGATGATATCCAACTCGTCATAATAACCGAGATGGGAGATGCGAAATATTTTTCCCGTCAGATGTCCCTGCCCGCCTGCCACGGTTATGTTGTACGTTTCTTTCAGCGTCTTGTTGAACTTTTTCGCGTCGACCCCATCCGGAATCCAGACAGCCGTCAGCGCGTTCGACGGCTCCGCAGCGAGCAGTTTCAACCCTAACGCTTGCACCGCCGCGCGCACGGCCCGCGCAAGACGGTCGTGCCGCTTCCAGACCTGTTCGATGCCCTCTGCGCGAATCATCTCTAACGCAGAATCGACACCGATCAAAAGAGAGATTGCCGGCGTCCATGGAGTATCCCCGGCCTGCAATGCCTTGCGAGCTTTCAGCAAGCTGAAATAATAATGAGGGAGTTTGGACTGTTCAACGCGCTTCCATGCTCGCTCGCTCAGCGCGATGAACGCGAGTCCCGGCGGTATCATCAGTCCTTTCTGCGAACCGGTGACAACAACGTCGATTCCCCACTCGTCCATCCGCATCTCCATCGCAGCGACGGCGGTGATGCCGTCAACAACCGTCAGGGCGCTCGAATGTTGCCGCACGAGCGACGCGAGCGTCCCGACGTCTGTTGCGACCGCGGTCGACGTTTCGCTCTGCGTCAGGTAGACGGCGGTGGCGGAGGGATGTGCCTGCAACGTTGAGACAAGTTGCTCCGGTGTGACCGCCCGGCCCCACTCCACCGAAATCTCGACGCCGGTAATGCCGAATGTTTTCAACAGCTCGCCCCACCGCTCGCCGAATTTCCCACCGTTCACGAAAATCGCCGTCTCGCCCGGCGAGTGGAGATTGCTCACTGCGGCTTCCATCGCCCCCGTGCCGGACGATGTGAGGGTAAGAACATCTTGCGACGTCTGGAACAAGTACCGGAGATTATTGTTCACGCGGGAAAAAAGCTCCTGAAACTCCGGGTGGCGGTGATGGATGATCGGCTCCGCCATCTTGAGCATGATGGATTCAGGAACTGGCGTAGGACCGGGTGTAAAGAGGCGCTTTTTCAATGCGAATCTTCCTCGGCGGTAATAAATTCAGCAGGTAAAGTAGCACTTGGATGAAAGAGAAGCAAGGTGGAGAGTAGTCTGTCTCAGTCGGCCTGCCCCGCTCCGCTTGCCCGCCCGCTCGAACACCCGCCAGATCCCGACTTGTCGGGACGGGCTGGGCGTTATCGCCCGTCCGACCGTGTTGTCCGGGCAGGGGCGAGCCATTTGTTTGGTGAACGAGGAAGAGTTTCGACAATGAAATACGCAGTACAAAACAGAACGACCCCACAGCGTGGGGTCGCTCGGCTCTCGGTCAGGAGACCTTCGAAAATAGCACAAATCGCTTACACAGCTTCCTTTATCGGTTGAGGAGCTTCATCGAGATGATGCTCGATGAGCTTCAACAGCTCGGCACGTCCATCGCCTGAGACGATGGAGAACGGAACAATGCCGCGGCAGCTTCCATCGGTCAGGTTATTGTGTAAGCGCTCTCTGTAGGCGTCGATCTGTTTTACGAGCTTGCTGTGGGGAAGCTTGTCTGCCTTCGTCAGGATCAGCAGGTAGGGCACTTCATAGTATTCCAGCCAGTCCATCATCATCAAGTCGAGCGGCGTCGGTTCCTGGCGGGAATCGATGAGCTGCATCGCCAGCGCGATGGGGCCTCCCCGCTTCAAGAAATCCTCGATGAGCCGCTTCCAGCCGGCCCGCATCTGTTCGGGGACTTTCGCATAGCCGTACCCCGGCAAGTCCACAAAATAGAGAGAGTTATTGATGATATAGTAGTTGATCTCTCGCGTTTTTCCCGGCGTGGAGCTCGAGCGCGCCAGATTCTTCCGGTTGCACATCTTGTTCAGCAGGGATGATTTGCCGACGTTCGAACGGCCGATGAACAGCACCTCACGCATCTGATTCTTGGGAAGCTGCCGTAAATCGGCAACGCCTTGAAGAAATTCCGCAGAAACAATTTTTAACATTGCCTTCTCCTCGTCTGTTGTCTATAGCCTGATCGGGATTGCGTCGTTTGCTATGCCTGTGCCGCCGCTTCTGGCTGTGCGGGCGCGTCTGCCTTCTCTTTCTTTTCCTTCTTTGATTCTTTTTTGCGCGCCTTTTCCGCCACCTTCGCCGTTGCCTTCTCGATAATCGCGGCGTTGTAATCCACCAACTCGATCAACGCCAACTGAGCGCCGTCGCCGTGGCGCTGGCCCAATTTAACGACACGAGTGTATCCACCGGGACGCGTAGCGACCTTCGGTGCGATCTCATTGAAGAGCGTCTTCACCGCTTCACGATCCCTTAGAAACGCAAACACCACGCGCCGCGCATGGACGTCCTTCACCTTGCCGTCTCCCTCGCGCTGCACTGCACGCTTCGCGCGGGTGATCAACCGCTCGACGACCCGACGCGTTTCTTTCGCCTTCGCTTCCGTGGTGCGGATCTTTTTGTGCTGAATCAGCGAAACGCTCAGCGCGGAGAGCGTCGCTTTCCGGTGGCTTTTCGTTCTTTTGAGTTTTCGTCCCGATTTTCTATGTCGCATAACCCGTTATTCCTTCAATGCTCAACGACCGCGATCAACGCCGTCATTCGTTTGCGTCTTTGAGATATTTATCGACATCCATGCCGAAACTGAGCCCCAGCTCATCGACGATGGCGGAAAGCTCCGCCAGCGACTTCCGGCCGAAGTTGCGGAACTTCAGAAGCTCCGCTTCGCTCCGGCGGACAAGATCCGCCAGCGTCTTGATGTTTGCCGAACGCAAACAGTTGTGCGAACGGACCGAAAGCTCCAGCTCATCGACCGACATCATCAGGTTCTTGCGGATGCGGAAGACTTCGGCTTCCTGCTCGCTCTGCGGCTTCTCTGCTTCCGGCTCTGCGCCAAAGTTGATGAAGAGCTGGACGTGATCGCGCAGGGTTGTTCCGGCGTACGTTAACGCTTCATCCGCCGTCAACGACCCGTCGGTTTCAATTTCCAGAATCAGCTTCTCGAAGTCCGTTTGCCCGCCGACGCGCGTCGTCTCGACGAAGTACCGGACGTTCCTGATCGGCGAGAAGATCGAATCGATCGCGATCATTCCAATCGGCTGGTCGGACGCTTTGTTTTCTTCCGCGGGAGCGTAGCCGCGACCGCGACCGAGACGCAACTCCAGCTCGAAGTTCGCGTCTTTATTCAGCGTCGCAATGTGAAGGTCGGGGTTCAGAATCTCGACTTCGCTCGTCGCATTTTGGATGTCGGCGGCCGTGAACTTTCCCGGACCTTTCACCGGCACCATGAGCTTGGTGAGTTTCTTGTTCACCGGGTGGATCCGCACCTGTTTCAGGTTCAGAATCATATCCGACACATCTTCCACGACTCCTTTCACCGTGGAAAACTCATGCTGTATTCCGTCGACCCGGATGGCCGTGATGGCCGTTCCGGGAAGAGACGAGAGCAGCACGCGGCGGAAGGAATTCCCCAGCGTTACTCCGAATCCTTTCTCGAGCGGTTGGACGACAAAGCGCCCGAACGAACTCGTCTTGGAGGATTCTTCTAACTCAACTTTTTCCGGCATTTGCAGAACAGGATTGCTCATAATCATCTTTCCTCCCCGATCTTCTCGAGGTGCACAGTCATCTGCAACTTCGCGCGCTGACGACTGAATCAAGGTGAACAAATCGATTTTTTCTCCACTCCGGCAACTGCGAACGGCTACTTCGAATACAATTCAACGATCAGTTGCTCGTTGGCGTTTAACGGGACGTCGGGGCGTTCCGGCACTTGAAGAAAGGTGCCCGTCAACGTCGCCTTGTCCAAACTGAGCCAGGACAGCATGGCCGTATCTCTGACACGCTTGATCGAGGCATGAATCATCTGCAACTTCTTGCTCTTCTCACGCACCTGAACCACGTCGCCCGACTGCAAAAGAAACGACGGCACATCGACCGCCTCGTTGTTGACCAGAAAATGTCCGTGCACCACCAGCTGCCGCGCCGCTTTGCGCGACGGGGCGAATCCCATCCGGTACACGACATTATCCAAACGACACTCCAGCAATTTCACCAGCGTATCACCGGTGCGGCCGGTCTGTTTCAATGCACGCTCATAGTAATTGCGGAACTGGCGCTCGAGCACGCCGTAGATGCGACGCACTTTCTGCTTCTCCCGCAACTGCTGGCCGTACTCCGAGATCTTGATGCGACGGTTCTGCCCGTGCTGACCCGGAGGGTAATTCCGCTTGTCGACTGGACATTTTTCCGTGTAGCACTTCGTTCCCTTCAAGAACAGCTTTTGCCGCTCTCGTCGGCACAGCTTACAGCTGGCATCAATGTATCTTGCCATAAGTCTCCTGATGAATGAAGAAACCTGGTTGGAGGTTTGAGGTGAGGGGTTTGAAATGTTGTTCGCTCAAAACACCAACCTCAAATACCAAACCCTCTTTGACTACACTCTCCTTCGCTTCGGCGCACGGCATCCGTTGTGCGGGATCGGCGTGATGTCGCGGATAATCGATATCTCGAGCCCCGCTTGCTGCAACGACCGCACCGCCGCTTCCCGGCCTGCGCCCGGACCTTTGATGAACACTTCGACTTTGCGAAGCCCGAGCTCGCGCGCCTCTTTTGCAGCCGCTTCCGCCGATACTTGAGCGGCGAAGGGCGTGTTCTTGCGCGAGCCCTTGAATTGATTCCGGCCGGCAGACGACCATGCGATGACATTCCCGTACATGTCGGTCAGCGTCACCACAACGTTGTTGAACGTCGCTTTGACGAACGCCTTACCGTTCGCGTCAACGTGAATCTTCTTTTTCTTCTTGGTAACCGGTGCTGCTGCTGGTTTAGCCACATGTCACCTCGTATGTACATATTGAACCGTTGCTTTACTCCACCCGTAGCGTTGGCGGATTGCCACTCACAACAACAACAGTATACTTATTGTTTTTGGATGCGTTAAAACTAGCTGTTGGCGAAACCGATTCATTCTGAATCGAAGCGGTTGCATCCACTCTTCCATCAGCAATGTTTTGATAATCCGTGGTTTGACCCGGTGCTACATCATTAATATTGATGGTACTCCCACCAGAAGTTTTTAGCTGGACATTTGCTTTCGTACTCCGATCATTACGCATTCGAACCGCAGGCTCTTCATCCGCAGAACAGGCCAATAAAGTGACCACGAGCAAACTCGCACACAAAAAGCAGATGAACTTTTTCATAGCACACCTCCGTAGTTTTTGTTCAGGATGGTCATTTTACTTCTTCTCAATTGCCTTCTTCCTGCCGGCGACTGTTTTTCTCTTGCCCTTGCGAGTCCGGGCGTTTGTGCGCGTGCGTTGTCCGCGAGCCGGCAATCCCTTTCGATGGCGCAAACCCCGGTAGCTCCCGATATCCATCAGGCGCTTGATGTTCATCTGCACTTCGCTCCGCAACGAACCTTCGACTTTGAAGTCGGACTGGATGACCGAGCGGATGCTGGCAACTTCTTCATCCGAAAGGTCGCTCACACGTTTGTTCGTGTCAACCTTGGCTTTTCCCAGAATCTCCAGGGCGCTGGTTCGGCCGATGCCGTAGATGTACTGCAGGCCAATTTCGACACGCTTATTCTTTGGTAAATCGACTCCTGCTATACGAGCCACAATCGCTCCTTTCGTCGCTCAAATGAAAAATTTGTTTTGTCATTTTTAACTTTTCATTTTGAACTTTGATTTGATACTATCCTTGCCGCTGCTTGTGCTTGGGGTTCTTGCAAATGACCCGCACGACCCCTTTGCGACGGATGACTTTGCAGTGTTCACACATTTTTTTGACCGACGAACGGACTTTCATGGTTATGCTCCACGTTTTCCCCGACCTAAAGGTCGGGGCTCTCTCTATTTATACCGATAGGTGATACGGCCCTTGCTCAAATCGTACGGCGACATTTCGACCGTGACTTTGTCGCCCACGAGAATCTTGATGAAGTTCATGCGCATTTTGCCGGAGATGTGCGCCAAAATCTCGTGGCCGTTATCCAACTTGACTCGAAACGTCGCGTTCGGTAGTGTTTCTGTAATGACTCCGTCGAGTTTTATCGGACCTTGTTTTGCCATGCATTATGCGACCGTCAGAATCTCCGCCCTGCCGTTGATGATCGCGATCGTGTGCTCGAAGTGTGCAGACGGCTGACCATCCTGCGTGACGACCGTCCATCCGTCGGCGAGGACTTTCACCTTCCACGTACCGGAGTTCACCATCGGCTCGATGGCGAGCGTCATCCCTTCTTTCAGCTTCATCCCGGTCCCTGGTTTGCCGAAGTTCGGGACGGCGGGCTCTTCATGCAATTCTTTGCCTACACCGTGTCCGACAAGATCGCGGACCACGCTAAACCCGTTCGCCTCTACATGTTGCTGCACGGCATAGCCGATGTCATGCACCGTGTTTCCGGCGACCGCTTGTTCGATACCCTTGTACAACGATTCTTCGGTCACCGCCAACAGCCGTTCTTTTTCCGCTGTCACCTGTCCGATCCGGAACGACATCGCCCCGTCACCATAGAAGCCGTTTTTCCTGACACCAACATCGACGGAAAGAATTTCACCTTCTCTCAACCGTCGATGAGCGGGAATTCCGTGCACCACTTCCTCATCGATCGACGTGCAGAGCGTTGCCGGGAACCTGTTGTGCTTCGAGCTGCCGTATCCCTTGAACGCCGGCTCCGCATCGCATGACCGAATATACTCTTCGGCAACCTTGTCAAGCTCTTGCGTGGTCACTCCGGGCTTTGCCTGTGCACCAACCAGCCTCAGTACCTCCGCCACAATTCTGCCGCTTTCGCGGATCAGGTCAATCTCTCGTTTGTTCTTAATCCACACCATGAACCCCGACAGTCAAAATCCGCGACGGCCCTTCAGTTTGCCACTCTTCATGAAGCCGTCGTAGTGGCGCATTAAGAGGTGCGCCTCCACTTGTTGCAACGTATCGAGCGCTACGCCCACGATGATCAGCAAGCTCGTGCCACCGAAGAACGATGCGAAGCTCGGTGTAATACCCATATTGACCATCGCTGTCGGAAGAATGGCAATCGCCGCCAGAAACACCGAACCCGGCAACGTGATTTTCGTCAGAATATTGTCTACAAACTCTGCTGTGTGTGGGCCGGGACGAATACCGGGAATAAAGCCGCCTTGCCGCTTCATGTTGTCGGCGACGTCCTTTGGGTTGAACGCAATCGCCGTGTAGAAATAGGTGAAGAAAATAATCATCAACGCATAGACGGTCGAGTACGTCCACGACCCGTAGCCAAACCATTCACTCGAGAGCTGTGAAACAAAGTCGCTCTCCGGAAAGAACGAGAAGACGATTTGCGGCAAGAACATGATTGCCTGAGCGAAAATGATCGGCATGACACCGGCCGTATTCACCCGCATCGGGATGTACTGAGTCACACCGCCATAGACCTTGCGGCCGACGACACGCTTGGCGTACTGGACGGGAATACGCCTGGTACCCTGGGTCACCAGCACAACACCCGCCACAATGAAGCCCATCATGATGAAGATGACGAGCTCGACGATGAAGTTCCGAGCGCCCGATTGCACGAGCTGAAACTCATCGAGGATGGCATGCGGGAACCGTGCGATGATTCCGATGAAAATGATCAGCGAGATACCGTTGCCGATCCCGCGTTCGGTAATCTGCTCGCCCAACCACATCATGAAGATCGTCCCGGCCGTCAGCACAATAATCGAGCTCAGCGCAAACCCGAATCCCTGCACAGCGAGAGGCACGATGGGACCCTGCGGTGTCGTCGTGTTCACGAGCTTCACCACCACACCGCTGGCCTGCAGTGCAGCAATCAACACGGTGCCGTACCGTGTGTACTGCGTGATCTTCTTCCGGCCGTCTTCGCCCTCTTTCTGCAGTTTCTGGAAATAGGGAACGACCGCACCCAGGAGCTGAATGACAATCGACGAGCTGATATACGGCATGATTCCCAGCGCGAAGACCGCCGCGTTGCTGAACGCGCCGCCGACGAACAGATCGTACAGACCGAAGAGCGTCCCCTCCGACGTTCGACGAATCGTGTCGGCCAGCAGGCTCGCGTCGACACCGGGAATGGTAATATGAGAACCGATCCGAACGACGATCAGGAGTGCCGTCGTAAAGAAGAGACGCTCCCGAAGCTCTTGAATCTTGAAAATATTGATAAACGTCTCTGTTAACTTCGCCATTCAGTCCTTTCGAGATCAGCGTAACACTGACGCTTTGCCGCCTGCCGCCTCGATCTTGGAGCGCGCCGACTTGCTGAACGCATGAGCCGAGATCTCCAACTTGCTCTTCACATCACCCTCCCCCAGAATCTTTACCAATCCGCTCTTCTTCGAGATTGCGCCGGCCTGGTACAGCACTTCGGGAGAGATCACGTTCTCGCTAATCTTCTTGTCGCCCACAAGTTTTTCTATCGTGTCGACATCGACGATCTGGTACTCGGTGTGCGAACGACTCTTAAAGCCGAACTTCGGGATTCGACGAGTGAGCGGCATCTGGCCGCCCTCAAACCAGTATCTGAACGTATAGCCGGAGCGGGACTTCGCGCCCTTGTGTCCTCGCGTTGCCGTGCCGCCATGACCGGAGCCCTGGCCGCGTCCGATCCGCTTCACCTTTCTTCGCGAACCCTTTGCCGGTCTGAGATTGCTTAGAGCATCTTTCGCCATCGAATTCCCTTTTCGGTTGAATACACTTGTGTCCGGTCTTCAAGACCTGGAAGGTCCGACCAGCGCGACTTATTGTACTTCCTCCACACTCACCAGATGCCGCACAGTGTTGATCATGCCGCGAATCTGCGGCGTATCGTTGTGCACAACGGTGTACCTGGGCCGCCCGAGACCCAGCGCCTTGATCGTCCGCTTCATGCGGACCTTCTCATCAATGACGCTACGCGTTTGCGTGATTCTGATTTTCTTCGTCGTTTCGGCCATTGTTCATCACTTGCTGTTCTGTGGAAACAATTCCTGGATCGATAAACCGCGTCGTCGCGCCACCATCTGTGCATCCTCCAGGCTGAGCAGCGCCCTCAAGGTCGCTTTGACGACATTGTGGGGGTTGGGAGAACCCATTTGCTTCGTGAGGACGTCTTTCACGCCGGCAGACTCCAACACCGCGCGAACACCGCCACCGGCGATCAATCCGGTTCCTGGCGATGCGGGTTTGAGGAGGACTTTTCCAGCGCCAAACTTGCCCAGGACTTCATGCGGAATCGTGCCCTTGACGATCGGAACTTTGACGACGCTTTTCCTCGCATCGTCCGCACCTTTGGAAATGGCGTCGGCAACTTCGTGCGCCTTCCCCAGGCCGATGCCGACATGCCCTTTGCCGTCGCCGACGACGACGATCGCGTTGAAGCTGAACCGGCGTCCGCCTTTCACCACTTTCGCGACACGGTTGATGTGCACAACACGCTCTTTGAGCTCTAATTCGCCTGCTTTGATTTTGGACATAGGAGTTCGTCGGTGACGTTTAGAATTTCAGTCCGGCTTCACGCGCGCCATCGGCTACCGCTTTGACGCGGCCGTGATACAGATACCCGTTTCGGTCGAACACTGCGCGCTCGATCTTTTTTTCGACTGCCTTTTGCCCGGCCAGTTTGCCAACCATCTTCGCTACTTCCGCTCTGTTGCGCAGAGCCTTCACCTGCTCGCGAATTTCCTTCGAGAGGGTTGATGCGGAGATGAGCGTTTTTCCCGTCGCATCATCGACGAGCTGCGCGTAGATATGATTCAAGCTCCGGTACACCGACAGGCGCGGGCAGTCGCTTGTACCGACGATCGTTTTGCGAATCCTGAATTTCTTCTTGAGTCGCCGCTCAAGATTGTTCTTGAGAATCATCGTGTTGTTCTTTTCGCTTCAGTGATTTTACTTTGCAGCAGCACCCGTGGCGGCAGCGGCTTTACCGGCTTTGCGACGGATATACTCGCCCTCGTACTTGATGCCTTTGCCCTTGTACGGCTCCGGAGGTTTGAACGACCGAATCTTCGCTGCGACAAGGCCGACTAACTGTTTATCGGTTCCGCTGATGATAATGGTCGTTTGCGCGGGAGCTTCAACCTTGATCCCGTCGGGGGCGGCGAACACAATCGGGTGCGAATAGCCGAGCTGCAGCTGAAGCCGCTTGCCCTTCATTTCCGCGCGATATCCGACTCCAACGATTTCAAGCTTCTTGCTATATCCTTCCGTGACGCCGTGGACCATGTTCTGAATAGTCGCGCGCCACAATCCGTGTAATGCCCGAACGTTCTTCTCCTCCGAGCCGCGGACGAGCGTCACAAGATTATCGTCGACTTCGACTTTAATCGACGGATGTACTCTGGCGCTCAGCTCGCCTTTCGGTCCTTTCACGACGACAGAACCGTCCTGCTGAGCAACCGTTACCCCTTTAATGATGTGAACCGGCTTTCGACCAACTCGTGACACGGTGAGTTCTCCTCAATCAACAATCCTTGTTACCTACCAGACATAGGCGACGACTTCGCCGCCAACGTTTTCTTTGCGTGCTTGCGCCTCAGTCATGACACCCTTGGACGTGGACACAATTGCGATTCCGAGGCCGCCAAGAACCCGGGGCAGCTCGTCCGCTCCGCGATACTGGCGAATGCCCGGCTTGCTCACGCGACGAAGCCCGCCGATGACCGGCTTACCGTTGTTATACTTCAGATGGATGCGGATGACGCCCTGCTTTCCGTCGTCCAACACGGTAACGTTGGAGATAAACTTCTGGTCGAGCAGTATTTGCGCGAGCGCCTTCTTCATTCTGGAAGAAGGAATGTCCACGCGCTTGTGCTTCGCTTTTGCGGCGTTGCGAATGCGCGTCAAAAAATCTGAAATCGGATCGGTCGTCGGCATCGAACGGGTACTCCTGTCTCTTATCTACTGTAGTTACCAGCTTGCTTTACGGACGCCGGGAATTTTTCCCTCGAGCGCCAAATTGCGGAAACAGATACGGCAGATGCCGAACTTGCGATAATACGCACGCGGCCGTCCACACATACTGCAGCGGTGATGCTGACGAACTTTATACTTCGGCGTTCTCTTCGCCTTGACGATCATCGCTAAGCGTGCCAAATCCTGTTCCTTTCTTCGCTATGCTTGCGTTGCAGCCGGTTGTTGAACAACTTCCTGTCGCTTGACGAACGGCATGCCGAGCGCCTTCAGCAGCTCGTATGCTTCGAGGTCCGTCTTTGCTGTCGTCACAAACGTAATATCCATGCCGGTAATGCTTGTGACTTTGTCCACGTCAACCTCGGGGAAGATGATCTGCTCTTTGATGCCGAGCGTGTAATTCCCGTGGCCGTCGAACGACTTGTCGGGCACCCCGCGGAAGTCGCGAACACGGGGCAGGGCAATGCTAATGAGCCGGTCGAGGAATTCGTACATTCGTGCACGACGCAAGGTCACCCGGCATCCAATCGGCAGATGTTCGCGTAGCTTGAAGTTGGAGATCGATTTCTTTGCTTTCGTGATGACCGGCTTTTGGCCCACAACGACTTCGAGCTCCTTCACTGCAACATCGAGCAGCTTCGGGTCCTGCGTTGCCTTCCCGACGCCAATGTTGAGGGCGATCTTCTCCAGCTTCGGGACCTGCATCGTATTCTTGTACTGGAAGCGTTTCATCAGCTGGCCCACCGCCTCCTTCTTATAGTGAACCCAGAGCCGCGGCGGTGCCACCGGCTCCTGCGGCTCGGCTTTCTTGCTTTTCTGTTCAGCCGCCTGAGCTTCACCTTTCTGTTTCTTATCAGCTTTTTCTTTGGCCATACCTTGATCCTTAGAACATCTCGCTGCAATTTTTGCAGACGCGCATCGTCTTCTTTTTGCTGGTCGACGGGTCGGTCACGTGTGCGTGGCCGACTCGTGCCGCCTTGTTGCATTTCGGACAGATGACCATCACGTTCGACGCGTGAATGGAAGCTTCCTTCTGCTGCACGCCTCCTTGCGGATTTTTTTGCGACGGGCGTGTATGCCGTTTAACGATGTTGACGTTTTCGATGATTACCCGAAGCTTCGTCGGGAACACTTTCAAGACTTTTCCCTGCTTGCCCCGTGCATTGCCGGCGACCACCAGGACGTTGTCATTCTTCTGGATGTGTAGACCGAGTGCCATAGTCGATTAGAGAACCTCCGGCGCTAACGAGACGATTTTCATGAACTGGCGCTCACGGAGTTCGCGGGCAACCGGACCGAAGATACGCGTCCCCCGGGGTTCACCCAGCGGCGTCAACAACACTGCGGCGTTTTCATCGAAGCGAATATAGGAACCATCCTTGCGGCGCGTCTCTTTCTTCGTGCGCACGACGACCGCACGGGACACATCGCCTTTCTTCACCGGAGCACCCGGTATCGCACTCTTCACCGCTACCACGATAAGATCGCCGATTCCCGCATAGCGCTTGTCATGGCCGCCCAGCACGCGAATGCAACGCACTTTCTTCGCACCGGAATTATCGGCAACCACTAAATTCGTTTCTTCTTGAATCATGACACACTCCCTGATATGCCCCGACTCGAGTCGGGATCCGCATGCTATTTTGCCTTCCGGACAATCTCGACCAAACGCCACCGTTTGCGCTTGCTCATCGGCCGCGTCTCCATCACACGCACAAGGTCGCCAATACCCGCTTCCCGTTTCTCGTCATGCGCCATCAACGTGGACGTGAGGCGGAAGTATTTCTTGTAGATCGGATGAGGCACTTTGCGCTCGATCGCCACTACGATGCTTTTTTGCATCTTGTTGCTGATGACTTTTCCGGTGCGGATCTTCCGGCGGCCCCGTGCAGCAGCCTGTGCTTGAGTTTCCATACGTTACGCTTTCTGTCCCTTCACGTCTTCGTTCTTCGGTTCCGGCTTGGTGGTACCCCTGAGCTGCCGCTCGCGCAGAATCGACTTCATCCGCGCGATGTCCCTGCGCGTCAGCATGATCTTCATCGGATTCTCCAGCTGGCTGATGACCTTCTGGAAACGGAGGTGGGCGAGATTCTCTTCCGCTTCCTGGATGCGCGTGGTGAGCTCTGCGTCCGACAGTTCCCGTAGTTCAAACGCTTTCATGATTACCCTTCGTAGTCGAATCGCGTAACGAGTTTCGTTTTGATCGGAAGCTTGTGCGCGGCAATCTGAAACGCTTCCGCAGCAAGGTCTCGCGTGACGCCGCCAAGCTCGAACAGCACGCGACCCGGCTTGATGACCACAACCCAGAATTCCGGCGCGCCTTTACCGCCTCCCTGGCGGGTCTCCGCGGGCTTCTTGGTCACCGGCTTATCCGGGAAGATCCGAATCCACACTTTGCCTTCGCGCTTCATCATGCGTGTCAGAGCGACGCGGGATGCTTCGATCTGGCGCTGGGTGACCCATCCCGGTTCGAGCGCCTTGAGGCCAAAATCCCCGAACGCAACAAAGTTGCCACGGGTTGCCTTTCCGCGCATCCGTCCGCGCTGGGTTTTGCGATACTTCACACGTTTCGGCATTAACATAGCGTATCAAACTCCTCTATGGACGAGCGGCCACGTTCAGGATCTCGCCTTTGCAGATCCACACTTTGACGCCGATGGCGCCGTAGATCGTGCGCGCAGTCGACGTTGAATAGTCGATATCCGCGCGGATCGTCTGCAACGGGATGCGGCCGTCTTTGTAATGTTCGGTGCGGGCAATTTCGGCGCCGCCCAACCGGCCGGCACACATCACGCGAATTCCTTCCGCTCCCATCCGCATCGCTGCGGTGATCGCCTGCTTCATCGCTCGCCGGAACGAAATGCGTCCCTCGAGCTGCGAGGCAATCGCGTCGGCGACGAGCGACGCATCGAGCTCGGGCCGCTTGATTTCATGAATCAGAATTTTGACTTCCTTGGAGGTGACCTTCTTGAGCTCTTCCTCGAGTTGGGCAATCTCTTTTCCGCTCTTCCCGATCACGATGCCCGGACGCGACGTGTAGATCGTGATCACCGCGCGCTTCGGAGTCCGTTCGATCAGGATTTTCGAGATGCCCGCTTTCTTGAGACGGTTGCGAATGTAATTCCGCACCATTAAATCCTCCTGGAGTTTGCCGGAAAAGCTTTTGCTATCAAACCAATTGGAATCCCAGCTCTTCGTGATGCCGAGCCGAAAACCATTAGGATGTGTTTTTTGACCCAAGAGATCCTCCGATCAGATTCTACTTACGACTGCGGCGATGCTGTCTTAGTTTTCTTCTTTGCTGCCGCTTTCTTTGTCTTCGCTTTCTTCTCTTCAGCTGCCGGCCCCGCAGTTTTCTCCGGAGCTTTCGGTGCAGCGTGCACTTCTTTTTTCGCCCGTCCGGCCGTGCTGTCCGGGCGGGGACGTGCAACGGGCGGCTTCTCTTTCACGATGCGCTGTGCGATCACGATCGTCACATGATTCGAGCGCTTACGAATGCGATAGGCCCGGCCCATTGGGGCGGGGGAGATCCTCTTCAACATCGGACCACCGTCAACGAACGCCTCCTTCACGTACAAGGTCGCTGTGTCCACACGTCCAGACTCTTCCTTGTTCTGGAAATTGGAAATCGCGGAGCGCAACACCTTTTCTGCCGTCTTCGCAGCATGTTGGGGAGCGAAGTGGAGGATGCTCAACGCTTCTTCCACGGCGCGACCGCGGATCAAGTCAATCACCAGCCGCATCTTGCGCGGCGATGTTCCGATGTAGCGATTGATGGCTCGTGCTTCCATGATTAGCTCGTCGGTGTCGTGGTCTGCTCGGTTTTGCTAATGCCCGGATGGCCGCGGAAAATTCGAGTCGGGGCGAACTCTCCCAGCTTGTGTCCAACCATTGCTTCCTGGATGTAGACCGGGATGAATTTGTTGCCGTTATGCACGGCGAACGTATGCCCGACAAAATCCGGAATGATGGTGCAGGCGCGCGCCCAGGTCTTGATGACGCGTTTCTGGTTTGCTTTGATCAGCGCTTCGACCTTCTTTGCAAGCTTCTTGTCGATGTAGGGACCTTTGCGTAGTGATCTGCTCATAGTCTATTCTCTTCTGCCACGAAGACTCTAAGAAAAAAAGAAAAGCGTTTCATCATCTCCTAGTGCCACTTCTAAAAATAAAAGTTGTATTCAAAAAGGCATCCCGCTTCTTCGAGCGGGACTCGTTTCCACATGTAGTTACGATATCCAAAACACAACCCTCTTTAGTGGAAACGGCACTAGTTTCAGCTTCGTGCCTTCGTGGCGACGTTTTTTATTTGCGACGTTTGACGATGTATTTATTCGATAGATTCTTGCGCTTGCGCGTCTTCAACCCCTTGGCATATTTCCCCCATGGCGACTCCGGATGCTGCCAACCGCCGCCGCTCTTGGAACGGCCTTCGCCGCCACCCATCGGGTGATCAACCGGGTTCATCGCCATGCCGCGTGTTTGCGGTCGGATGCCCAGCCATCGCGAACGGCCTGCCTTGCCGAGGCTGATGTTCTCATGGTCTGTATTGCCGACGACGCCGATGGTCGCATAGCAAGCGGTGAAGACTTTGCGGACTTCGCCGGAGGGAAGCTTCAATGTTGCGAACTGTCCTTCCTTCGCCATCAGTTGCAGCGAGTTGCCTGCGCTGCGCCCGAGCTGGCCGCCCTTCCCCGGCTTGATCTCCACATTGTGCACAAACGAGCTGACCGGAACTTCTTTGAGCGGCATTGCATTGCCGACCTGCACTTCGACGCCGGATCCCGATACGACCGTTGAACCGACCTTTAATCCGTCCGGCGCGACGATGTAGCGTTTTTCACCATCGCGATATTGCAGAAGTGCGATCCGTGCGGAACGGTTTGGGTCATACTCGATTGCTGCCACTTTCGCTTCAATGCCATGTTTCTCGCGTTTGAAGTCGATGATCCGGTATCTCCGTTTGTGTCCACCGCCGCGATGACGCGAAGTGACGCGACCCATATTGTTGCGTCCGCCGGATTTCTTGTTCGCGTCGAGCAACGCTTTTTCGGGCCTGGTCTTCGTGATCTCCTCGAATGTGGAGACCGAGAAGAAGCGCGTGCCGGGTGTTGTCGGTCGTAGTTTTCGGATTCCCATGATTCAGATCTTTCGGTCAAACATTCTCAAAGTAGTCGATCTTGCCCCCTTCTTTCAGCGTGACGATCGCTTTTTTCCATGTGCGCGTCCGTCCTTCGAAGCGTCCGGAACGGGTCAGTTGCGATCGTTTCTTTGCCCCCACTATCATCGTGCGGACACTTTCGACTTTGACACTGAATTTCTTCTCGACAGCTCTCTCAATTTCAATCTTGTTGGCTTTCGGGTCGACTTCGAACGCGTACTGCCGCTTGTCCTGCAACAAAGTGATTTTCTCAGTAATAATCGGACGTCGGATGATGCCAATCATGTCAGCCTCAGTTCTTCAGAGAGTTTTCCAAAACACCGAGCGCACTCTTTTGGATCAAGAGCACTTCCGTGTTCAATATCTCGTAGGTCGATGCTTTGTCGGCCGGACGGATGTTGAGCGTGGTGATGTTTCGACCCGACTTCACGAGCACACCATCTGATGCCGGCGTCATCAGCAACGTTTTCTTCCCGTGCAGCGTCAACGCCTTTAACACCGACGCGACCTGTTTCGTCTTCACCTGGTCGAATTTGAAATCTTCCACCACCATGATCGATTTACCCTGCGCCTTGTAGCTCAAGGCCGATTTGCGGGCAAGCTTTCGGACTTTGACAGGAACAGCAATGACGTAATCATGCGGCATCGGGCCGAAGATCGAACCGCCACCTCTCATTAATGGTGAACGGGATGTCCCCTGACGCGCGCGGCCGGTTTTCTTCTGCCGGAACGGTTTCCTCCCGCCGCCGCGGACTTCGTTTCGCGGCTTCACCTTGTGCGTTCCCTGGCGTTGATTTGCCTGAATCGACCGCACGACCATATAGATGGCATGGTCGTTCGGCTGAATCCCGAAAATTCCCGGCGCCAGCGTCACTGTTTCACCGCTGGGAGATCCATCGATTTTATAGACATCGACTTGCATCGGTCTTCATCCTTTATACAGCTTGCTCTTTGACAATTTGTACGTAGCTGTTGATGGCGCCCGGAATCGATCCCTTAATAATGAGGATGTTCGATTCGGGAATGACTTTGAACACGCGGAGATTTCGCACGGTGACCTGCGAGTGTCCCATACGACCTGCCATCCGTGTGCCCTTAAAGACGCGCGATGGGTAGGAACTTGCGCCGATCGATCCCGGCGCTCGCACACGGTCGGATGCGCCGTGGCTGGTCATTCCAACGCCCCCGAAGTGGTGGCGCTTCACAACACCCTGGAACCCGCGTCCTTTCGACTTACCCGTTACATGAACGAAGTCTCCTTGATGGAACTGATCGACACGAACTTCAGCGCCGAGCTCTTTGGGCAAGCCGTTCGAGCTACGGAACTCCCGAATGTAGCGCACCGGTTTCGCATTCGCCGCGGCAAAGTGACCTTTGAGCGGTTTGTTGACCAAGCGTTCGCGCTTGGCGTCGAAGCCGAGCTGGATCGCGTCGTAGCCATCGCGCTCCTTCGTTTTCAGTTGCGTCACATAACACGGTCCCGCCTCGATGATCGTACAGGGAACCGATTCCCCCTTATCATCGAAGAGACTCGTCATGCCAATTTTTTTACCGAGAATGCCACTCACAGTAGTATTCACCTCCGTGTTCACCGAAAGCCTTTCGCCGCTCTCCGGTTGCTTCGTTTAGACTTTAATCTCGACATCGACACCAGCCGGCAGATCGAGCTTCATCAGCGAGTCAACCGTCTTGCTGGTGGAATTGAGGATGTCGATCAGCCGCTTGTGTGAGCGGATTTCAAACTGCTCGCGCGACTTTTTATCGACGTGCGGCGAACGAAGCACCGTGTAGAGGGATCTCTTCGTGGGCAACGGAATCGGCCCCGAGACAACCGCGCCTGTTGACTTGACGGTCTTGATGATCTTTTCCGCCGATTTGTCAATCAGGTTGTGGTCGTATGACTTTAGCTTGATACGTATCCTTTGTCCGGCCAACGCAACGCTCCTTACGAGTAAGGCTTACAGTAAAAAAGGCTCCGGCCGAAGTCGGCCGGAGCCTTGCATGTTATTCAATGATTTTTGCAACGACGCCCGCACCGACGGTACGGCCACCCTCACGGATAGCGAACCGGAGACCCTCTTCCATTGCAATGTTCGAAATCAATTCGATGTTGATGGCGTCAAGGTTGTCGCCGGGCATTACCATCTCCACACCTTGCGGCAACGTGACGACACCCGTAACGTCCGTTGTGCGGAAGTAGAATTGCGGGCGATAACCGGTCAAGAACGGCGTATGGCGTCCGCCTTCTTCCTTCTTCAAGACGTAGCATTGCGCTGTGAATTTTTTATGCGGCGTGATCGAGCCCGGCTTGGCGATAACCATACCGCGCTCCAGATCGTTCTTTTCTACGCCGCGCAGGAGCAAACCGGCATTATCGCCGGCCATAACTTCATCCAGCTCCTTGCGGAACATTTCTGCGCCAGTCACGACCGTCTTCTTGTGTTGACCAAGACCGATGACTTCGACTTCGTCGCCAACTTTACATTTTCCACGCTCGACACGACCAGTACCGACCGTACCACGACCGGTAATCGAAAATACGTCTTCGACCGGCATCAGGAATGGTTTGTCGATTTCCCGCAGGGGTAACGGAATGTAGCTGTCGACTGCATCCATCAGCTCGGTGATACTCTTGAAGGCAGGATCGTCGGGCTTGACATCAGGACGCATTGCGGCTTCCATGGCCTTGAGCGCTGAACCGCGAATAATCGGGATCTCATCGCCAGGAAATTCAAATTTCTTGAGCAGATCGCGCAGCTCCAGCTCGACAAGGTCGAGTAATTCCGGATCGTCCACGGCGTCGACTTTATTCATGAAGACCACGATTTTCGGCACACCAACCTGGCGCGCGAGGAGAATATGCTCGCGTGTTTGTGGCATCGGGCCGTCTGTTGCGGCGACAACGAGGATCGCTCCGTCCATCTGGGCAGCACCGGTGATCATGTTCTTCACGTAATCGGCGTGACCGGGACAGTCCACGTGCGCGTAGTGACGCTTATCGGTGGAGTATTCGACGTGTGCCGTTGCGATCGTAATACCCCGGGCGCGCTCTTCGGGCGCGTTGTCGATAGAATCGAATGTGCGAATTTCCGACAAGCCCTTCTTCGCCAACACCATGGTGATGGCAGCAGTCAGGGTTGTTTTGCCGTGGTCAACGTGTCCAATCGTCCCGACGTTGACGTGCGGCTTGCTGCGGTCAAATTTTCCTTTTGCCATAGGACGGGTCTCCTTAGTGTTTGTCTGCTTTCGATCGTTGAAGAATTCTTATGCCGGAACAGCTTCTTTACCTCTGACTTTTTCGATGATCAGATCTGATACGGAGCGCGGCGCCTGCTCGTAATGCGAGAATTGCATTGTGTAGAGCGCGCGGCCCTGAGTCATGGACCGGAGGATGGTTGCATAGCCGAACATCTCGGCCAGCGGAACCATGGCACGAACGACCTGAGCATCTTTGCGTGGCGTCATGCCTTCGATCTTTCCGCGACGAGCATTGAGATCGCCCATCACGTCGCCGAGGTATTCTTCCGGTGTGACGACTTCGACGGCCATGATCGGCTCGAGCAGTATCGGTCCGGCTTTTCTCGCTCCTTCTTTGAACGCCACCGAGCCTGCGATCTTGAACGCCATCTCGGACGAATCGACTGCGTGGAACGAACCGTCGACAAGCTTCACCTTCACGTCTTCCACAGGATAACCGGCGAGCACGCCGTTGTGCATCGCTTCGACAATCCCTTGCTCGGTCGGCTTGATGTATTCTTTCGGCACGACACCGCCAACGATCGCATTTTCGAACTCGAAGCCTTTGCCTTTTTCGTTTGGTTCCATTTCGATCTCGACATGACCGTATTGCCCGCGACCGCCCGACTGACGGACGAACTTGCCTTCCGCGGTGACTTTCTTGGTAATCGTTTCCTTGTAAGCAACTTGCGGCTTGCCGACGTTCGCCTCGACCTTGAACTCCCGCTTCATGCGGTCGATAATGATTTCAAGATGCAACTCACCCATGCCGCTGATAATGGTCTGGCCGGTTTCCTCATTCGAAGAGACGCGGAATGTCGGGTCTTCTTCGGCCAATTTCTGGAGCGATTCTCCGAGCTTTTCCTGATCGGCTTTCGTCTTCGGTTCAATCGCGACGTCAATGACCGGCTCTGGAAAAATCATCTTCTCGAGAATGATTGGGTCGTCCTCGAGGGTGAGCGTGTCGCCTGTACGAGTGTGCTTGAGACCGATGGCGGCGACGATGTCGCCGGCGTATGCTTCGCTGACTTCTTCGCGATGATTGGCGTGCATACGAAGAATACGCGCGATGCGCTCCTTGCGGTCGGACGAGGCATTGTAGACGTATGAGCCGGCCGACAGCGTGCCCGAGTATACCCGGAAGTACGTTAGCCGACCGACGAACGGATCGCTCATGATCTTGAAGGCCAGCGCCGTGAATTTCTCGTTATCTTCAACTTTTCGGATGACATCATCATGGCGGTGCGGGTGATGTCCGTGCACGCCACCATTGGAGATGTCTAACGGCGAGGGCAAGAAGTCGACAACTGCATCGAGCAAAAGCTGAACGCCCTTGTTCTTGAACGAAGAGCCGCAGAGCACCGGAATGATCCGCACCTTCAAGCATGAACGACGCAAGACTGCCCGGACTTCGTCCGGAGAGATTTCCTGACCGTTGAGGTATTTCCCGAGAAGTGTATCATCCTCGTCGGCGACCGCTTCCAACATTTTCATGCGGTACTCGTTCGCCTTCTGTCTTAGCGATGCAGGGATTTCGATATCATCCCACGTCGTACCGGCAGAGTCCTCGTGATACATCCGGGCTTTCATGGTGATAAGGTCGATGATGCCGGCGAACATATCTCCTTCACCAACAGGAAGATGTATCGGAACGGCGTTTGCTGCCAAGCGCGTCTTCATCATCTCCACGACGCCGAGGAAGTCCGAACCTGCGCGATCCATCTTGTTTACAAACGCGATGCGCGGCACACCATATTTATCTGCCTGACGCCACACTGTTTCCGATTGCGGCTCGACACCGCCAACGGAACAGAACAACGCCACCGCACCGTCTAACACACGCAGTGAACGTTCGACCTCGATCGTGAAGTCAACGTGCCCCGGCGTGTCGATGATGTTGACACGATGATTGTGCCAGAAACAGGTCGTTGCGGCACTCGTGATTGTGATGCCGCGTTCTTTCTCCTGTTCCATCCAGTCCATGGTTGCGGCCCCGTCATGTACCTCACCCATCCGATGCAAGCGCCCGGTATAGAAGAGGATGCGTTCCGTCGTTGTTGTCTTGCCGGCATCAATGTGCGCCATGATGCCGATATTACGTGTTCGTTCTAATGAATACTCGCGAGGCATAACGTTCCCTTCAACTCCTACATCTGGCACAACCGTGATGCAGTTGTTGCGAAAATTCTGTTACAGCAAAGTTGTAACCTAAGACCTTCTCTCTGTCACCACTTAAAGTGGGCAAAAGCTTTGTTCGCTTCTGCCATTCGATGCACATCTTCTTTCTTCTTGATCGCCCCACCTTCTCCAGCCGCAGCCGCAATAAACTCGGCAGCGAGCTTGTATGCCATCGACTTATCCGAGCGTTCCTGAGCGTTGGAAATTAACCAGCGGATAGCGAGAGCGGTTCGCCGCTCGGGACGAACTTCTGTGGGTACTTGATAGGTAGCTCCACCTACTCTACGTGCTCGCACTTCGATTAAGGGCGAAGCATTGTCGACTGCTTTCCTAAACACTTCTAACGGAGTTTTCTTTGTGCGCTCCTGAATTAGGTCCAGCGCCTGATACAGAATGTGACGCGCAAGGTGTTTCTTGCCTCTCTTTAAAAGAGAATTGGTGAAACGACTGATCATCACATCGTTAAATTTGGGATCAGGTCTTGTAATACGTCTTGTCGATCTTTTCTTGCGCATAGAAGTTTATTGCTTCGGCTTTTTCGCTCCGTATTTTGACCTTCCCTGCTTTCGGTCCTGCACGCCCTGTGTATCGAGACTGCCCCGGATGATATGGTAGCGAACGCCTGGCAGATCCTTCACTCTGCCTCCCCTTATCAACACGATCGAGTGCTCCTGAAGGTTGTGCCCCTCGCCCGGGATGTACGCTGTGACCTCGATACTGTTGGTCAGGCGAACGCGCGCAACTTTCCTCAAGGCCGAGTTTGGCTTCTTGGGCGTGGTCGTGTAGACTCGTGTGCACACCCCCCGTTTCTGGGGACTACCCTGAAGCGCCGGCGATTTGCTTTTCCAGAATACCTGTTCTCGACTTAAGCGGACTAACTGGTTTATTGTTGGCACTCAGCAGTTCTCCAAAAAATGGCGACCGGATTTTTGTGAAAGCCTTGTAATATAGCAATTTTTACTAAATCTGTCAACAAACTTTTTATACTTTCTTCAAGACGCGAGAACTTTCACCTTCTTCTTTTCTTTGATCTCCCCGATCTCTACGTCTTCTACAGTTTCCATTCTAGGAGTCTCTTTTGAATTCACGATCACATCACGAAACTTCTTTTGACCCGTACCAGCAGGAATCAAATGACCCATGATCACGTTTTCCTTGAGACCCAAGAGGTGGTCAACCTTGCCCTCGATTGCGGCATCGGTGAGCACTTTCGTCGTCTCCTGGAACGAAGCAGCAGAAATAAAGCTGTCCGTGGTCAACGAAGCCTGTGTAATTCCGAGCAAGATCGGCTCGAAGGTCGCTGCTTCTCCGTCCCGTGCTTCGATGACCTTTTTACTCTTTTTTCGAAGGTCGGTATTCATTTCACGCACTGACTTCTTCAGCGCGATTTGACCATTCTTGAGCTTCGAATCGCCCTTGCTCTCCACGACGACCTTGCCTTTGAGATTCTCGTTCTCGTCTTGCAGTCGAGTTTTGTCAACGTTATCGCTTTCGAGATACCGGGTGTCTCCCGGGTCGATGATGCGCACCTTCTGCATCATTTGCCGCACAATGACTTCGATATGTTTGTCGTTGATCTTCACACCCTGCATCCGGTAAACTTCCTGGATTTCGTTGACAAGGTATTCCTGCACAGCAGTCGTACCCTTGATACGCAGGATATCATGCGGGTCGATGGCACCGGCTGAGAGACGCTCGCCAGCACGTACAACGTCATTATCCTGCACAAGAATGTGCTTCCCAAGGGGCACGAGGTACGTCCGTTTATCCTTTCCGTCATGGCTGGAGACGTGCACTTCCCGCGAACCGCGCTTGGGCTGGCCAATGGTAACGATGCCATCGATTTCGGTAACCACGGCGGGATCGCCGGGCCGACGCGCTTCAAACAACTCCGTAACCCGCGGCAAGCCACCTGTAATGTCACGAGTCTTGCCAATGTCACGGGGAATCTTGACTAACACCGTTCCGGCTTTAAGCTCTTCGCCGTCATTGACCGTCAAGTGCGCGCGAGTTGGAATCGGATAGGAGGCGACTTTCTGCCCCTTCTGATTGACAACTGTCAGTGTAGGGATAAGGCTCTTCTCACGACTGTCGATGACGACCTTTTGAATATGTCCTGTCTGCTCGTCCGGTTCCTCACGGAAGGTTAATCCTTCTTTAAGGTCCACGTACTTCACAATGCCGCTATGCTCTGAAATAATCACGGCGTTGTACGGATCCCATTCATAGATCATCGCTCCGCGCGATAGCTTCTGGCCGTTCTTCACGAGCAGAATGGCTCCGTACGGAACATCGTACTTCGTGAGCACGCGATTGTCTTCGTCGATGATGTTCGCAACGCCGCTGCGTCCCGACGCGATTGACCGCTTATCCTCACCGTCACCGATTTCGATCGATTTCAATCCATCGAACTTCACACGGCCGTCGAACTTTGAAGTGATCTGAGACTGAGACGCGATCAAGCTGGCCGTGCCACCGGTGTGGAAGGTTCGCAGCGTCAACTGCGTTCCCGGCTCGCCGATCGACTGTGCGGCGATGACCCCCACTGTCGTTCCCGGTTCAACAAGCTTGCCGGTTGTAAGGTCGCGCCCGTAACACTTCGCACACAAGCCCCGGCGCGAATCGCAGGCGAGCGCGGAACGTATCTCTACTGCTTCAATCGACGTCTCAGAAATGCGCAGCGCTTTGTCTTCATCGATTACCTCACCCGCCTCCACAATGACGTCGTTTGTGAGGGGGTCGAGAACTTCGCGTACGGCGACGCGGCCGAGGATGCGCTCCGAGAGAGGTTCTTTCACATCCTCGCCCTCTTTCAGGGCGCCCGTGAGAACACCACGAATTGTACCGCAATCCTCATCAGCAATGATGGCATCCTGTGCCACGTCGATCAAGCGGCGTGTAAGATAGCCGGCATCTGCCGTCTTCAATGCAGTATCGGCCAGACCTTTTCGCGCACCGTGGGTCGAGATGAAGTACTCGAGAATCGAGAGACCCTCGCGGAAGTTCGCAATGATCGGGTTCTCAATCAGCTCACCCGTTGCACCGGAGAGACTCTTCTGCGGCTTCGCCATGAGACCACGCATGCCGGCGAGCTGACGAACCTGCTCCTTCGAACCGCGGGCGCCGGAGTCGATCATCATGTACAGGGAGTTGAATCCCTCCCGGTCGCGCTGCAATTCATCAATCAGCTTTTCCGCAACGCGGCTTGTCGCCCGCGTCCAAATGTCGATGACGCGATTATAGCGCTCTCCGTTGGTAATAAAGCCGCGATAATACTGGTTCTCGACGTTCTCAATGTCTCGTTGTGCTTTTGCGATAATCTCGGTCTTTTCTTTCGGAATAATCACATCGCCAATCGACACCGACAAACCGCCCTTGGTTGCGTAGGTAAAGCCGAGTGTCTTTAGACGGTCTAAGAACTGTGCCGTGAGTAAATTCCCGCTCCGGCGGAAGACTGCTGCGATAATCTGTACGAGGCGCTTCTTGTTCAGCAGCTCGTTGATGAATGGAACTTGCGGCGGAAGAATCTGATTGAAGATCACCCGACCGATTGTCGTTTCCACCGCTTTGCCGTCGACGCGAACTTTCACGCGAGCGTGCAAGCCCACCTTGCCGTGGTCATAGGCAATGGCTGCTTCTTGCGGAGAAGAGAAGATCATCCCTTCGCCGAGATCGCCTGCCTTCGACTTGGTGAGATAGTAGCAGCCGAGAACCTGGTCCTGGGTCGGCGTGACAATCGGTGCACCGTTTGCCGGTGAAAGAATATTATGACTCGACAACATCAGCATGCGCGCCTCAAGCTGCGCCTCATAGGATAGCGGCACGTGAACAGCCATCTGGTCGCCGTCGAAGTCCGCGTTGAAAGCCGTGCAAACCATCGGGTGAATGCGGATCGCTTTCCCCTCGATCAACACCGGCTGGAACGCCTGGATACCCAAACGGTGAAGTGTCGGTGCGCGGTTGAGAAGAACCGGATGACCGTCGATGATATGGTCGAGAATGTCCCACACCTCCGGGCCTTTCTTGTCCACCATCTTCTTGGCGCTTTTCACTGTTTTGACAAGACCGCGTTCAATCAGCTTGCGTATGATGTGCGGCTTGAAGAGCTCGACGGCCATGTCTTTCGGCAGACCGCATTCGTGGAGCTTCAATTCCGGACCGACCACGATGACGGAGCGACCCGAGTAATCCACGCGCTTCCCGAGCAAGTTCTGACGGAAGCGTCCCTGTTTTCCTTTGAGCATGTCGGAGAGCGATTTCAAAGCACGGTTGTTGTCGCTCCGAACGGCGTTAACGCGGCGCGAGTTATCGAACAGCGCATCGACGGCCTCCTGCAACATTCGCTTCTCGTTGCGCAGAATAACTTCCGGCGCCTTGATCTCGATGAGACGTTTCAACCGATTGTTTCGGATGATCACTCGACGGTAGAGATCGTTCAAATCGGACGTTGCAAAGCGTCCACCCTCCAGCGGAACGAGCGGTCGAAGCTCCGGCGGGATCACGGGAATAACATCCAACACCATCCATTCGGGCTTGTTCGGTGCGCTCTCTTCACTCTTGCGGAAAGACTCGAGCACTCGCAATCGCTTCAATGCCTCGGCTTTCTTCTGGAGCGAGGTCTCACTCTTCACCTGCGTACGAAGCAGAGCGCTCAACTCCTCAACACGAACCCTCCCCAGCAAATCCTTGACTGCATCGCCACCCATCTTCGCGATGAACTTCTTCGGCTCGTCGTCATCCAGATCGGCATTGCTCTCCGGCAGTGAGGAGAGGATTTCCAGATACTGCTCTTCGGAAATCAAATCCTGCTTCTGAAGACCGGTTGTACCCGGACTGATGACGACGTACGACTCGTAGTAGATGATTTTCTCCAGCTCTTTGCTCGAGAGACCCAGGACGTACCCGATCTTGCTGGGCAAAGAACGGAAGTACCAAATGTGAACCACCGGCACTGCCAGGGAAATGTGACCCATCCGCTCGCGGCGCACGCTCTTCTGTGTCACCTCCACGCCGCAACGGTCGCAGGTAATGCCCTTGTAACGGATCCGTTTGTATTTTCCGCAGTGGCATTCCCAGTCGCGCACCGGACCGAATATCTTTTCGCAGAAGAGACCATCTTTCTCCGGACGGAACGACCGGTAGTTGATGGTTTCCGGCTTGGTCACTTCGCCATGAGACCGCGAAAGAATCATGTCCGGCGAGGCAAGACTGATCACGATTCTGGAATAGCTCTTACGCTCTGCAGCGTGTGTTGAGAAAGGCATTGAACGACCTCCAAATTTCAGTATGATTGTTTGCGATAAGACGCAACAACGACCGCCTGCGGGCGATCAATCAATCTTTATTTCTAAGCCGAGCCCTTGTAGCTCGCGGACGAGCACGTTGAAGGATTCGGGAATGTTCGGCTCGGGCAAATTGTCGCCCTTGACGATGGCTTCATAAACTTTCGCGCGACCTACCACGTCGTCCGATTTGACCGTCAGGATTTCTTGCAGCACATGCGACGCGCCATAGGCTTCGAGCGCCCAGACTTCCATCTCGCCGAATCGCTGGCCGCCGAATTGCGCCTTGCCGCCCAACGGCTGCTGCGTGATGAGCGAGTACGGACCGATGGAGCGAGCGTGAATCTTGTCGTCGACCATGTGTGAGAGTTTCATCATGTAGAGATAACCGATGGTCACTTCCTGGTCAAACGGCTCTCCGATCCGTCCATCGTAGAGAATCGTTTTCGAAGTCTCGTTTAAGCCGGCTTTGCGTAACTCTTCCTGCACGAGCTCCCATGACGCGCCATCAAAGATCGGCGAGTTATACTCTTCACCGAGCTTGTATCCCGCCCACCCGAGCGCGACTTCAAACAACTGTCCGAGGTTCATACGGGACGGCACGCCGAGGGGGTTCAAAACGATATCGACCGCTGTTCCATCGGGTAGGAACGGCATGTCTTCGACGGGAACAATCGTTGAAACGACACCTTTGTTCCCGTGACGACCGGCCATCTTGTCGCCGACGGCGAGCTTGCGCTTCTTGGCCACGTACACTTTGGCAAGCTGAACGATGCCGGGCGGTAACTCATCACCGAGCTGAATCTTGTTTTTCTCGTGACGGTAAAATTCTTCAACCTCGCTCAGTTTCTGACGGAAATTCTCATAAACCTTAGTCACGATGTTGTTCTTTTTCTTGTCATCGACCCACTCCTGATCGGCATCCAACTTGTCAAGTGCCTCCATCTTCTGGAAGGTATCCTCCTTGAACTGTGTGCCGCTCCGGATGATGACATTGCCATCGGTATCGCGAATCCCAACCGATTTCTCGCCATTCAAAACCTGGTCGAGCTTTTTGGCAAGCTTTTCCTGAAGCTCCTTCGTGTCGCGCTTGTGCGCTTTGTCCAACGACTCGAGCTTCTTTTTATCCTCTTTCTTGCTGTCGGTATCCTTTTTCTTGCGGCTGAACAGCTTCGTCGCAATGACGATGCCCTTCATCCCGGGCGGCGCTTTGAGAGAGGCATCTTTCACATCGCCTGCTTTTTCACCGAAGATGGCTTTTAACAGTTTCTCTTCCGGTGTCGGGTCGGTTTCGCCCTTCGGCGTGATTTTCCCGATGAGAATGTCACCTTCGTTGACCTCCGCACCGACGCGAATGATTCCGTTCTCGTCGAGGTCTTTCGTCGCCTCTTCGCTGACGTTCGGAATTTCGCGCGTCAGTTCCTCTTCCCCGCGCTTCGTGTCACGAACTTGCAGCTCGAATTCTTCGATGTGGACGGAGGTGAAGACGTCTTCCGCCACAATGCGTTCGCTCACGATGATCGCATCTTCAAAGTTGTACCCTCGCCACGGCATGAATGCCACCAGCACATTCCGACCGAGCGCCAGCTCTCCCTGGTCGGTCGCACAACCATCGGCAAGAACGTCGAACTTCTTGAAATGCTGGCCTTCTTTGACAATCGGCCGCTGGTTGATGGACGTGTCCTGGTTGGTGCGCATGAATTTGATCAGCGGATATTCCACCCGCCGCTTGTCATCGAAACTGATGAGCGCTTCCGCGCTGTTCTCGTCGATGTCGTACTGCACGATGATGCTATCGGCCGAGACGGACTCGACAACCCCACTGCGCTCGGCAACGATGATCGTTCGAGAGTCGCGTGCGAGCTTTTCCTCCAAGCCCGTGCCGACGATCGGCTTCTCCGGCCGTAGCAACGGCACAGCCTGGCGTTGCATGTTCGAACCCATCAGTGCCCGGTTGGCGTCATCGTGTTCAAGAAAGGGAACCAGCGCCGCTGCCGCACTGACGATCTGATTCGGAGCGACGTCCATGTACTGAATCTTCTCCCGCTCCACAACCGGATAGTCGCTCTGGAAACGCGCCTTGATTCGCTCGTTTGCAAACTTTCCTTTGTCATCGAGCGGTGTGTTCGCCTGGGCAATAGTCACTTCATCCTCTTTTTCCGCCGTGAGGAATTCCAGACCCTCCACCACTTTGCCGTTCTTCACCTTGCGGTAGGGCGTTTCGATGAAGCCGAAGTCATTGATCCGAGCATGAAGACAGAGCGACGAGATCAAGCCGATGTTCGGACCTTCGGGAGTTTCAATCGGACAAAGCCTGCCATAATGGGTATAGTGAACGTCGCGCACTTCGAAGCCCGCGCGTTCGCGGGTCAACCCGCCGGGACCAAGAGCAGAGACTCGACGCTTGTGCGTCATCTCCGCGAGCGGATTCGTTTGGTCCAAGAACTGAGACAGTTGATTTGTTCCGAAAAACGCGTTGATGACGCTGGTGATCGTTCGGGCGTTGACCAGGTCTTGCGGTGCAATGGATTCGTTGTCGCGAAGGTTCATGCGCTCGCGGATCGTTCGCGTCATCCGGGACAAACCGAGATTAAACTGCTGTGCCAGTTGTTCACCGACTGTTCGCACGCGGCGATTGCCGAGGTGGTCGATGTCATCGACCGTCCTCTTGCCCTGCTGCAAATCGATAAGATACTTGACGATGGCAATGATGTCTTCTTTGGTCAGTGTCGTGACGTCTTCGCCAGTGTCAAGGTTGAGCTTGGCGTTCATGCGATGACGGCCAACATCGCCCAGGTCGTAGCGTTTCGCGTTGAAGAAGAGGCGGTCGAGCAAGTTCTTTGCCGTCTCCAGATCCGGCGCTTCCGTTGAGCGGAGCTGCTGATAGATCGCCTCAAGCGCATCCTCCTCGGAACGTGCTGCGTCTTTCAGTATCGTGTTGGCAATCACGGAGGCCTGCTCCGAGCCCTCTGCCTTCAAAAAGCGAATCTTCTTGACGTCCGACTTCTTAATCTGCTTGATCTGGTCTTCCGTGAGCTTCGCATCTTTGTTGATGAAGATCTCGCCGGTCTTTTTATCGAACACATCGCTGCAGATCGTGCGGCCGACGTACTCGCGGAGGTTGACTTTGTTGACGTCGACCTCTTCGACGAGCTCGAACAATTGGAGAATTTCATCGTCTGAAGAATATCCGAGTGCTCGCAGCAACGTCGTCACCGGGAATTTCTTTTTCCGGTCGATGTAGACATACATCACGTTATTGATGTCTGTCGTAAACTCCACCCACGAGCCGCGGAAAGGGATGATGCGCGCGGAATACATCAGCGTGCCGTTGGGATGAACCGACTCACCGAAGAATACTCCCGGCGAGCGATGCAATTGGCTGACGATAACGCGTTCCGCACCGTTGATGATGAACGTGCCGCGGTAGGTCATCGCAGGCAAGTCTCCGAGATAGACTTTTTGCTCCACGGTGTCCGAATAATCTTTGCTGCCCTCTTTCTTGCTCGACAGTCGGAGCTTGGCCTTGAGCGGGACGGCGTATGTCAGACCGCGTTCCTGACACTCGACGACGGAGTACTTCGGCTTTTCCACGTAATACTCCATAAACTCGAGCAGAAAATTCCCCCGTGCGTCGGTGATCGGAAAATTCATCTCGAACACATGCTGCAGGCCGACCCTCTTGCGGCGGTGGGGTGTAACATCGGCTTGGAGGAACTTGTCGAACGAATCGATTTGGACGTTGAGGAGGTCGGGAATTTCAATCACCGAAGGTGTCCGGGCAAAAGAAATGCGACCCTTGGTTCCTTGAGGTTTCAAGTCAACCACTCCTTTTTGGATAACAAACAGTGAACGATAGGTTTACAGCACGAGGAGCGGGCGTCCGGCTTCAGTCCACTCTTCGACGAGAGATGAAATCGTTGAAGAAATCATACGCCTTCAGAGGCTCTCTCTTAGAGAAGGTGTAAGCCGATGGCTCCACAACCCCCAGGGGGCGAACCATCGGCTTCCATACCCTGTACTCGCGGCGCACCGCCCTTTAGAACATCATCAGGCGAGTAGAAGTTCTGTACACTCGTCTTACTTCAGCTCGACAGTTGCACCTGCCTCTTCAAGCTCCTTCTTCAGTTTGTCTGCCTCATCTTTGGAGATCCCTTCTTTTACATTCTTGGGAGCGCCATCGACGAGGTCTTTCGCCTCTTTCAAACCCAACCCGGTCGCTGCGCGAACAACTTTAATGACGTTAATCTTCTGCGCACCGCTGCTCTTGAGAAGAACCGTGAACTCCGTCTTCTCTTCCACGGCCGGAGCTGCACCTCCCGCAGCAGGCATGGGTCCCGCCATCATCATCGGCGCAGCTGCCGTGACACCGAATTTTTCTTCGAGCGCCTTCTTCAACTCTGCCGCCTCGAGCAGCGTGAGCTTTTCAATTTTTTCAACAAGTTCTGCTACTGCTGACATGATTATTCTCCTTGATAATTGATTTCGATTTCTGAGACCGGTTAGGCTGCTTTCTTCTTTTCGATTGCATCGATCACGTTGACGAGATCGCGCATCACGGCATTGATCGCACCAACCACCCCGGCGATCGGCGACTGCAGGCAACCGACGATACCGGCGATGATCTCCTTGCGGCCCGGAAGCTTCGCAAGTTGGCCGAGCTGCGAGCCGTCGAAGACCTGCTTATCAAGAACCGCAACCTTCAGATTTAACTTCCCGGTCTTCTCGTTGAACTTCTTGATAACCTTGGCCGGAGCCACGATATCGTCATAGCTGAAGGCGATACCGGTCGGACCAGCCAGTTTTTCGTACACGCGATCGTAGCCTTGAACCTGCTCCAGTGCTTTCCGCGCGAGCGTGTTCTTCACCACGGTGTACTCGATGCCGGACTTTCGGAACTCGCGGCGCAGCTCTGTTTCCTCTGCTACCGTCAGTCCGCTAAAATCGGCAACGTACATCGCCTGTGCGCGTCGAGCTTTCTCTGCAACCTTGGCAACGATCGCTTCTTTATCTTCACGTTTCATAAGGATTCCTGTGGTCTGTTTTCGCCTGATGAGAAGCCCTCTCGATGTGCGGAGGCATCAAGCAGGAACGAACATAGAGTGAGTGCGTAATGTCGAATGTTAGTGTGGAGTGAGTTCACCGCGATCGATCTGAACGCCGGGACCCATGGTTGACGAAAGAAAGATACTTTTGATGTACTGCCCCTTGGCTGACGACGGCTTCAAGCGTATGACCGTGTTGAGAAACGAGTGAATGTTCTCGACGAGCTTTTCCTTTTCGAACGACGCTTTGCCCACCGTCGCCTGAACAATGCCTGCCTTGTCGACACGGAACTCGATCTTCCCGGCCTTCACCTCTTTGACCGCCTTGGCGACTTCCAGGGTGACCGTGCCGCTTTTCGGATTCGGCATAAGGCCGCGCGGACCGAGAATTTTTCCGAGCTTACCGAGGTCACCCATGACGTCAGGCGCCGCGATAATCACATCGACGTCAGTCCATCCTTGCTGGATCTTGTCGAGGTAATCCTTGTACCCAACATGGTCGGCGCCGGCTTGCTTTGCCTCTTCGTCCTTCGGGGGCTTGGCGATCACCAGCACGCGGACTTCTTTTCCGGTGCCGTTCGGGAGTGCAACAGTCCCCCGTACGGCTTGGTCTGCCTTTTTTGGGTCGACACCGAGACGCACGGCGATGTCCACGGACTCGGTGAACTTCGCAGTGGCAGTTTCCTTCACTTTTTGTACTGCGTCGGCAATCGTGTACCGCTTTGTCTCGACATTCGCCGCAGTTGCTCGAAAACGCTTGCTTGATTTCTTCATCGTTGTACTCGCTGTTTGAATTCAGTTACTCTTCAACCGTAATCCCCATGCTACGAGCCGTTCCCATTACCATTCGCATTGCCGACTCAACATCCGAGGCGTTCAAATCCGGCATTTTCATTTCAGCAATTTCCTGCACCTGTTTCTTCGTCACTTTCCCCACTTTATTACGATTGGGCTCACCTGAACCTTTCTCGAGAGTTGCCGCTTTGAGTAAGAGCGTCGAAGCAGGCGGGGTCTTGGTGATAAAGGTGAACGACTTATCACTGAAGACGGTAATGATGACAGGAATGATGAGACCTTGCTGGTCCTTTGTCCGCGCATTGAACTGCTTGCAGAACTCCATGATGTTGACGCCCTTCTGGCCAAGCGCAGGACCGACCGGCGGTGCAGGCGTCGCTTGTCCCGCAGGAATCTGTAGCTTGATAAAACCAGCAACTTTTTTCGCCATAACAATCGACTTTCTAAATAGTGGTAACGACTACTTTTCGATTTCAACCTGGGAGAAATCCAATTCCACTGGCGTCTTGCGGCCGAAAATACTCACCATGACCTTCACCTTGAGTTTCTCGGGACTGATTTCCTGCACGAAGCCCGAAAAATTGTTGAACGGTCCGTCGGTGACCTTGACCGCGTCGCCGACTCGGAACGGGATATCCAGCAACTCCACTTCTTCTTTTTCTTCAAGCTTCCCGACCAACCGACGCACCTCGTCCGGTTGTAATGGAGAGGGATTATTCTTGTCGGGTACAAATCCCAACACCGAGGGTGCTTCAAGAATCACGTGTGATGTTTCCTTGTCAAGCTCCATTTCGACTACGACATATCCTGGCAGGAAATTCTTCACCTTCATTTTTTTCTTCCCGTCTTTCACTTCCACGACTTTTTCAGACGGAATCATCACGCTGGAGACCTTGCTCCCAAGGTTCAGCCGCGTAATCTCGCTATCGAGATACGCTTTCACTTTCGTTTCGTGCCCGGAGTACGTCCGAACAACATACCATCGTTTGTCCAAGTTCTCTTTGTTCCCTTCTACAGGATCGCTTTCAATGCTTCACTGACGATGAGATCCACTGCCCAGGTAAAGATGGAAATAATCAACGAGACGATGATAACGACTTTCGTGGACTCCAGGAGCTCTTCGCGCGCGGGCCACGTCACTTTTTCCATCTCCTTACCGATATCGCGGATAAAATTGAGAATTTTTTCTTTCATCGGATCTTCCGTTCACCTTAGTTTGCAGCACGTCAGGAGGGACTCGAACCCCCAACCTGCGGTTTTGGAGACCGCTGCTCTACCAATTGAGCTACTGACGTAATCAACGGATGGGCTGGACGTCGGTCACCGGCTGCCAGAGATTATTTCGTTTCTTTGTGCGGTGTTCTCTTGTGACACCACCGGCAATACTTCTTGTATTCCACGCGAGCGGTTTGCTTCTTCTTGTTCTTCGTGGTAGAATAGTTTCTGCGCTTGCAGGATGTACATTCCAAGGTGATAATGTCGCGCACCGTTCACACTCCTTTCACTAGAAAAACATTCTGCCGAGCTTGCGACCGGGATTGAACCGGTGACCTCGTCCTTACCAAGGACGTGCTCTACCAACTG
>CAYJSZ010000012.1:26748-36139 GCA_964372545.1 uncultured Ignavibacteriaceae bacterium | reverse complement strand
AATTATATCAAAATCCACGAATGAAGTCAAACTAAAAAACAGATCACGTGTTTAGTGATCTTGAAACACACCCCCGCCTGCCAGAGCAAAGCGGCGGGCAGGCCTAAATCCCCTCTCCCCTTCACACAACCTTCGCAGCAGAGGGGACTTTTGGGTGGCCTGCGCGTAAGATGTCCCCTCTCGAGCGTTGGAATGCGGGCTGAGAGAGGAGAGTCCCGCTCTTTGGATTCCGCTTCTCAGCGGGATTCCAAGAAGCGGAACAGGGGCGTGTACTTCTCCTGAGTTTTTTATTCTTTTGGCGACAATCTCTCTAGCACTTTTCTTTTCGCGTCAAGAGAAAACTCTTTTTCCCTCATAGATTTTTTTCTATTTTATCCCCGCTCACCAAATGCCCAAGCGAACGGACATAGAATCCATTCTCATCATCGGCTCCGGCCCGATCGTCATCGGTCAGGCGTGCGAGTTCGACTACTCCGGAACACAAGCGTGCAAAGTGCTGAAGGAAGAAGGCTATCGCGTCATCCTCATCAATAGCAATCCCGCCACGATCATGACCGATCCCGATCTTGCGGATGCGACGTACATCGAGCCGATCACCCCGGAGTTTGTCGAGAAGATTATCGACCGCGAGCGGCCCGATGTGATTCTGCCCACGATGGGGGGACAAACCGCGTTGAACATGGCGGTGAGTCTTGCAGAGAGCGGCGTTCTGCAGAAGTACGGCGTCGAGTTGATCGGGGCAAAGCTTGAGGCGATCAAGAAAGCTGAAGACCGCGAGCTATTCCAGAAGTCGATGCAGAAGATCGGACTTGAAACGCCGCGCGGTGTTTTTGTGAAATCGTTGAACGAGGCGCTCAAGATTGTGGAGGTCACCGGGTTTCCCGCGATCATTCGGCCGTCGTTCACGCTCGGTGGAACAGGCGGGGGGATTGCTTACAACATTGAAGAGTTCAAGGAGAAAATCGAGCACGGCCTGCAGAGCAGTCCGATACACGAAGTTCTTGTCGAAGAATCTGTCATTGGCTGGAAAGAGTACGAGCTTGAAGTGATGCGCGACCTGAAAGACAATGTCGTGGTCATCTGCTCAATTGAGAATTTCGATCCGATGGGCGTGCACACCGGCGATTCGATCACGGTAGCTCCGGCACAAACGCTGACCGACAAAGAATATCAGGCGATGCGCGATGCTGCGAAGAAGATTATTCGTGAGATCGGGGTGGAAACGGGCGGGTCGAACATCCAGTTTGCCGTTGATCCCGCTAACGGTCGCATGCTCGTTATCGAGATGAACCCGCGCGTCTCCCGCTCTTCCGCTCTGGCATCGAAGGCGACCGGCTTTCCCATCGCGAAGATTGCGGCGAAGTTGGCGGTCGGCTATACCCTGGATGAAATTCCGAACGACATCACGAGAAAAACGCCGGCCTCGTTCGAGCCGACCATCGATTACTGCGTCGTCAAGATCCCGCGGTGGGATTTCGAGAAGTTCAAGGGTGTCGATGATACGCTTGGAGTGCAGATGAAATCCGTGGGCGAGGCGATGGCGATCGGCAGGACATTCAAAGAGTCGCTTCAAAAAGCGCTGCGCTCCCTCGAACAGGATCGCTTCGGCCTTGGGGCTGACGGCAAAGATCTTTTCGAGTGGAGAGAAGTAACCCCGCCGAAGAAGAACGGCCTCAGGAAGAGAGTCCTCGACCAGCTGAAGATGCCCAAGCCCCAGAACATCTTTTATCTGCGCTATTCCTTCCAATTGGGCATTAGTCTGGACGAGATTCATCGCATCACAAAAATCGACCCGTGGTTTCTCTATAATATCCAGCAGCTTGTCGAATTAGAGATGGAACTCTATAGCTACCGACCAGCGGTTGATAAGCAGTCTAAATCGGGCAAGAAGAATATCCCCTCGCCCGTCTCACGGGAAATCATGCTGAAGGCGAAACAGTACGGGTTTTCTGACCGACAATTGGCGCATGTGTGGGGAACGAGGGAGAAGGCGGTGCGGCAGTTGCGGAAGAGCCTTGGAGTTATTCCGGCATTCAAGGTCGTCGATACGTGCGCGGCGGAGTTTGAAGCGTACACGCCGTACTACTACTCCACGTACGATGAAGAGAATGAATCGGTCCGACACGACAAAAAGAAAGTGATCATCCTTGGCGGCGGACCAAATCGGATCGGGCAGGGGATAGAATTCGATTACTGCTGCGTGCATGGAGTGTATGCGCTGAAAGAAGAGGGGATCGAAACGATCATGATCAACTGTAATCCGGAGACTGTCTCAACGGATTACGATACGACGGACAAACTCTATTTCGAGCCGCTCACGCTCGAAGACGTTCTGAACATCTGCGACCACGAGCAGCCCGACGGGGTGATTGTGAGCTTCGGCGGACAAACGCCGCTCAAGCTCGCAAAAGGTTTGGAAGAGTACGGAGTCACGATTCTCGGCACCTCTCCTGAAGGAATTGACATTGCAGAAGATCGCGAACGATTCGGCGCGCTGCTGAAGAAGCTGAAAATTTCCCATCCGAAGTACGGTACGGCGTATTCGATCAACGGCGCAGTGCTTGTGGCGGAACAGATCAGCTACCCGGTTCTTATCCGTCCATCGTATGTGCTGGGAGGCAGGGCGATGGAGATCTGCTACAACAGCAACGCCGTGCGCGAGTACATGAAGAAGGCTGTCGATGTCTCGCCGGAACACCCTGTGCTGATCGATCGGTTCCTCGAAGACGCCTTCGAGTTTGACGTCGATGCAGCGAGCGATGGCAAGGATGTCTTCATCGGCGGCATCATGGAACATATTGAGGAGGCGGGTATTCACTCGGGCGACAGCGCTTGCGTCATTCCGCCGTACATGATCTCAAAAGACAACCTCAACCAGATTAAGTCGTACACCGTGAAACTTGCTAAGGCACTGAAGGTTGTTGGACTGATCAACGTCCAGTATGCGATGAAGGACGGAGAAGTGTTCGTGATCGAAGCGAACCCTCGTGCCTCTCGGACCGTTCCCTTCGTCAGCAAAGCGATCGGCATCCCGTTAGCGAAAGTTGCTGCCAGAATCATGGTCGGCCGAACGCTCGAAGAGATGGGAATCAAGAGCTTCGACTTCCAGAGTCTCAAGCACATTTCGGTGAAAGAGGCGGTCTTTCCGTTCTCAAAGTTTCCGCGTGTTCCCGTCTTCCTCGGCCCGGAAATGCGCTCGACCGGTGAGGTCATGGGTATCTCTCCAACCTTCGGCGGAGCAGTGGCGAAGTCTCAAATCGCGGCGGGAAATACTCTTCCAAACGAAGGCACGGTATTCCTGAGTGTCAACGACAGCGACAAAAACATTATCACGCTCGGCATCGCACGCGATTTCGTGAAACTCGGATTTGCCATAGTTGCGACAGAAGGAAGCTGCAAGTTCTTTCACGAGCATGGTATCTCTGCGGCACATGTTTTCAAAGTCAACGAAGGTCGGCCCAACGTCGTCGATCTCGTCAAGAATGGCAAGATTCAACTCATCATCAATACGCCGCTCGGTGAAGAATCGCGCTACGATGAATACGCGATCGGTTGGGCAGCCATCGAGCACAGAGTTGCATTCATCACCACACTCTCTGCCGCTGCGACCGCTGTGAAAGGAATCGAGAGTCAGAAAGAAGAATCCCTCCAGGTCAAAAGCCTTCAGGAGTACCACAAAGAAATCGCGTGGTAGCTGCGTCACAGTTTGTCCGTTCTGTAGTACACCCACACCTCAGGTTGGAACAAATTCGCGCATTGTGTGTCTATTAGTAGTAGGCGGTCTCGCTGGAAAGATCTACTCTCAACCGACTGCGGCAGATCTTTCCTGACGGAATTTCTTGACTTCCAAAGGGGATTCCGTTAAATTAAGTCGTTAGTTTCTTCTTCTTATTTTCTACTTTAAGCTTGGTGCGTTACCTTAGGCATATGAAGCTGTTGTACTGTGGGGCCCGTAAGAGTCCCGTCGCTCAGTTGTCTCTGTTCGTTTTGTTTCTCCTCGTCTTGTGCGCCCTACCGTCTCCCTTAATCTCCCAAACACCGGTTCCACAAAGTTCCTCCACCGTCGCTGAAGAACAGGATTTTGCCTTCTCCTACAGATTGTACAGGGACGATCTGTTTCAGCACGCGCTGGAGCAGTTCAACACATTTATCGAAAAACACCCGAACAGTTTGCGCCGGGGCGAAGTGGAATTCCTTGCCATCGAGTGTCGATATCAGCTTGAGCAGTACGAAGCCGCGGTGCGATTGCTGACGCGATATGTTCAAGACTATCCCTCCACGCAACTGACGGATGATGCCTACTTCCGCTTAGGCGAAGCGCAGCTCAAGTTGAAGAACGTTCCGGAATCAACGGCGGCATTCAAATTCGTTCTCGACAATTTTGGTGATCGTGAACTCGCCGGCGAAGCGGCATACTGGATCGGTGAAGCATCTGTCCGGATAGAGGATTACGACACGGCGCTCAAATATTACACACTCGCCTACGAGCACTATCCAAACAACCGGCTGCGAGATTATGCCATCTACTCCGTCGCGTGGACTCATCAACAGAAGAAGGATTTTGCGAAAGCGGTCGAGTGGTATGAGCGGCTGATCAAGGAATTTCCACAGAGCGGACTGATATCTGCTTCCGTCGTTCGTGTTGGAGAGTGTTACTACTACGTGAAAGACTATCAGAAAGCCGTTAGTTACCTGTCTTCAGCGAAGCCGAATATCAGAGAGGTCCAGGAGCAAGCAGAAGCGGATTATCTCATCGCTGAAGCGATCTATCATCTTGAAAACTACGCCGAAGCTGAGAAGCGGTACGAAGAATTTCTGGCAGCGCATCCGTACAATAAACTCGAACGCGAAGTCATGTATGCTCTGGGCTGGAGCCTGATGAAGCAGCAGAAATTTTCGCAGGCTGCGGAAGTGTTTGGGCGACTAACTTCCGGCAACGATCCCCTGGCTCATGCCGGACTCTACCGCAGAGGCGTTGCTACAAAGTTCGCGGGCGATAAAAAAGGTTCAGTACAGATTTTCCAGGATGTCGTAGCCCGTGCGCCTCGGGGAGAATTCTCCGACAACGCTCTCTACGATGCCGGAATCGTGCTGTACGATGAAAAAGATTATCCGGCAGCAAAGAGATTCTTCGAACAGGTTGTCAACAATTATCCTGCTAGCGAAATGCTTCCGGAGGCTTATCGGATGGCGGGAGAATGTCTGGTGACAGAGTCGGCGTTCGAGCCGGCACTGGCGATGTTTGACCAAGCTCTTGCTCAGCCCAATGCCTCCTACGAAGTAAAAGTCGGAGCCAGCTACCAGGCAGCATGGTGTCTCTTTAAGTTGAAGAAATACAAGGAATCGGCGGATCGCTACGCGGCTTTTTTGCTCGCCTATCCGGGTCATCCGCAGGCTGCCGATGCCTCGTTCTGGCGCGGGGAAGCGTTGTATCAAGTGGGAGATTACAAGGCGGCTGTTGCGGCTTATCAAGCCATAACGAATTTAGCCGCTTCTGAACGCAAGGAAGAGGCGCTTTATGGCATCGCCTGGTCTTATTATAAGCTGAGCGATTTTGCGAGGGCGAGGGATGGTTTCGAGCGGCTCCTGGGCACCAATTCCGACAGCAAATTTGCGTTCGATGCCCGAATCCGTCTTGGTGATTGTTACTTCTTCTCGAAAGACTACAAGAAAGCGGCTGCTGCGTATCGGTTCGTGACCCGACAGTTCGCTCAACGCGATGGCGTGGATTATGCGGTCTTCCAGCTCGGGCAGACCTACTTTCGCGATGGAGACGTCGCATCCGCTTCGCAACAGTTTACAACTCTCATTCAATCGTACCCAAAATCCGCGTTGGCGGATGAGGCCCAGTATGCGCTCGGCTGGATTCTCTTTCAGCGCAAAGAATATGCGGACGCGATCAAGGAATTTCAAAAAGTCGTTGCCTCATATCCGACTGGCGAGCTTGTCCCACGCGCGCTCTACAGCGTCGGGGACTCGCATTATAACCTACAACAATATGCTGAGGCAGAAAAAGCGTATCGCCAGCTGCTCGACCGCTTTCCGAAGAGTAGTTACGTTGTGGATGCATTGAGCGGTATTCAGTATTGCCTGATTGCGCAGGGGAAGCAGCAAGAGGCGCTGCAATTGATCGATACGTTCGTTCAGGACCATCCTGATTTCGCCATGGCGGACGAGCTGGCGATGAAAAAAGCCGACCTTTTCTATACGCAGAAACAGTATGTTGAAGCTGCGCGTGAGTTTCGGGTATTTACTGCGAAATATCCCTCATCGAAGCTTGTACCGACGGCGCTCTACTGGAATGCGAAAAGCCTGCTGGCACTCGATCGGGTACAGGAAGCAGCATCAACCTTTGAGCGAGCAGCGGTCGCGACGAATGTTTCCCCGAAGATCGCCTCCAGTTCGTTGTTAGAAGCCGGGACGATTTATTTTCAGCAAAAGCAATACGACCAGGCACTCCGCGTGTTTTCAAAAATTGAGTCCAGTTATTCAGAAACGGACGCGGCAGCCGACGCATCGTACTTGAAAGGGAGAGTGTTCTCGGAGAATGGCGACGCTCAAGAGGCGAAGAACCAGTTCGAGTTTGTCATCCAGAAACATCCGTCGTCCGATGGCGCGGCTCAGTCAAAGGTCGCGTTGGCAAGAATCCATCAAAAAGCCGGCGACACTGCGAAAGCACAAACGCTCGCAGATGAGGTGGCAACCTCGCGTAACGATGCGATCGGAGCAGAGGCGCAGTACGTCAGTGCGACGATTTTTGCCGCGCGTCAGGAGTGGCAAAATGCGGTGACAGCATTTCTGCGCGTACGCTACGTCTTTCCGTCTTATGAGGACTGGGTCACCAAAGCGTATCTCGGACTCGGCATTGCGTACGAAAATCTGAAGGACATACCGAAGGCGAAGGAAGCATATCAAAACGTCTTGCGGATTAAGAGGGATGATCCGTCCGTCGTGGAGGCGCAGCGTCGACTGAAAGAGCTGGAGCGATTGTAGATGAATCCCAAACTCAGAAATATGCTGCTCATCTCTCTGTCTGGCGCGGTTGTGCTTTCGGCTCAGGAAAAGACAGGCACGGCTGAGAAGAAAGAACCGGAAGCGCGCCGCGTGCAATTGCCGGCAACGTTGCCGAATCCTCAGCAAACTTCCCCACTCCCCAAGATCGAGCTGCCGGAGTTCGTCATCATCGGTATCGCGTCTTTGCATGTGCCCGATGTTCAAAAGGAAGAAGTCGAAAGCGCAAGCAGGTTAGCCGATCTATCGGCCTACAAAAAGGACTTCGGGATCCGCGAGCGAGAGACGGTCGAGCTGGAAAACCGACAGAAGGAGTTTCTTTCGGCGAGCAAGTCTCCTGTTTTGAACGGCCAGGCGATGGCAAGCCTGGGGAACTATTTTTCGCCACGTGTTTATCTTTGGATTGGGAGAGTGTCTCCGGAGTATGACTATCGTTTCGAGGCGGGCTATCTCCGCACGAAAGGCTACACGGCAAACACCGATCGCGCGGGCGGAAATCTCGGCGTCAAAGGCGGTCTAACCTTTACATCAGGAGGCTTGCAGGGGGGCCGAGTAGGTGGCGACGCCGCCTGGAGAACGGAGAGCTATCGCTTCTTTGGCTCGACTACGCCAACCGCTCGTCGTACCCATTCCAATGCACTCTTTGGAGCGTCTGTCGAGTCGTCTCCTTCCGGTGTATTCACGTGGAGCGCGAATCTCGGTTACCGGTATGACGCCGTAGACGATAACGGTCTCGAAACGACGCAACATGGCGTGAACATCGGAACGTTGGGCGAATATTCCTTCACCAAGTGGGCACTGCAGGGAACTCTGGCGTATCACAACGCATCGCTTTCGGGCACAAACTCGGGAAGCGTTTCGGTGTTGAACGTCGGTCTTGGAACGTCGCGGTATTGGTGGAGTAAAGTCTTCGTGCGGGGCGCGGCTCATCTGTACGTCGCAAAAGGAATGGTGAATCAGAAGCTCACGCGCATCTATCCTGATGTTACAGTCGGTTATTCGCTGAGCAATGAGCACCTTGCCTCTATTTCCTACGCCGGCAGTGTGAAGTTCCTCGAGCTTGCTTCAGCCTTCGCAGCACATCCGTACCTGGCCGCAAATTCTCTTCTTCGACACACGGACAGATCAAGGCAAGTTCTCGGTGCCGTCGAATCCGACTGGTCGCCGGGCTTACGAACGAAGTTCAGTGTCTCGTATGAGTATATCAACGACTATCCGTTGTATGCCGACCCGCTCAACACCGGTATCTGGCAGTTGAGCTACGGCGGAAAGACGAGACTCTGGAACATCCGCGCCGAAGGATTTGCAAAGTTGACGCCGAATGATTATGTTTCAGCAAAGGTCTCGGCCAATTCCTCGAAGAACAGCATCACCCAATTACCGGTGCCGTATCTTCCGGAATTTGAGATCGTCGGCTCGTACACGCATGCATTTTCGTTCGGACTCAATGTTTCCCCGAGCGCGAGCTATCAGCACCAGCGCGAAACGGACCTTGTGAGCACACAAAAACTTCCGGGAGTTTTCCAATTCGGTTTCTACACCGACTATGAGCCGATCGCGGCACTCAGAGTTTTTCTCGACTTCCACAATATCACCGACAAACAGTACGAATTGTGGAGGGGCTATCGGGCTCCGCCGTTTCTGGTAAGAGGCGGAGCCAGTTTCCGCTGGTAAAGAACTATCGTGTGGACTACTTCCATTTTCAGGAGGAATCGTCATGCCGGATCTAAATCTGAATGAAGAAGGTGCGATGGAGGAACAGACTCCGTCGGAAGAACCGTCGCAGCCGGAAGCAGAGCCACTACGCCACGCAGGAGGAGGCCAGGCGTCGCGAGTGGTTGTCATTCTCGTTGGGCTGGGCGTATTGGTCGGTGTTGTCTATATGTTGAACAAGCTTGGCATCGTCAAGATCTGGGGCGAAAAAGAGCCGGTAGTGGCGCAAGTTGAGGAACCGGTTCAACAGGCAGAGCAGCAGCCTGCTCAGGAGACGGCACAACAACCGCCGGCGCAACAGCCGAAAGAGCAGCAACCGGCTCCACAAACGGCCAAACAGGAGACAAAAGCGGCTCCTCAACAGCCGACAAAACAGGAGCCGAAGCAGGAAGCAAAACAAGAGGCGAAAAAAGAACCCAGAGTTGCTCAGGCGACCCAACAGCCGGCACAACAACCCGCAGAGATGAAACCCGTCGAGACGCCTGCTATTGAAACCAAACAGGCCGTAAAAGATGAGCAAAAGGCAGACGAGCCGTCGAAGATGCTTTTCAAGTTAAAGGATCCTATCGCAGTATCGTCGATGCCGCGACGGGAAAAGACGATGGCGAGGCAGGAAATGGCTGCAACACCGCAGGAAGAGGTAACAACCAAGCCAAAAGAAGAAGCC
>CAYJSZ010000012.1:4291-26648 GCA_964372545.1 uncultured Ignavibacteriaceae bacterium | reverse complement strand
GGCAGACATGAAAGGCACCTACACGATACAGGTCTTTGCGCTTCGCGAAAAAGGAAATGCTGATGGTGTTGTTCAACGGCTCGCCGATGCCGGATACCCTGCATTCGTTGAACCTGTTGAGGCGAGGGGCATGACGTGGTATACCGTCCGGATAGGAAAATATCCGTCTGTGTCAGACGCAAAGAAAGCGGTGGAAGGTTTTGCGAAGGAATTGAAGGTGCACCATGTTATCGATAAAGTACGGATGAAGGGGAATTGAACCGATTACTTACTGAGGGACAGGAGCCTATGAATTTTCTCGAGCTGTTTGCCAAAGGGGGTATTCTCATGTACCCCATTCTGTTGTGTTCGGTCATCGCGCTCTACATCGTGATCGAGCGATTTCTTGTGTTGCGCAAGGCACAGATCGATGCCGGTCAATTCATGATGCGGCTTCGGAGCGTGCTGCAGAAAGGGGACATCCTCGCCGGAGTCAATTTCTGCGCAAAGACCAATGCCCCGATTGCCAACCTTATGCGCAAAGGGTTGACGAAGTATACCGAGGGGCATGAGAGGGTCAGTGAGGCGATCGAGAGTGCAGGGAAAGAAGAAGTCTATCACCTCGAACACGGCCTGGGCATTCTTGCGTCGATTGCCGGTATCGCACCCTTGCTGGGATTTCTCGGCACGGTCACAGGAATGATCGGCGCGTTCCGAACCATCGAGCAACTGAGCGGAGTAGTGAATCCCTCCGACCTTGCGGGTGGAATCTGGGAAGCTCTGCTTACGACGGCGTTCGGGTTGATCGTGGGCATTCCGGCGTACGGATTCTACAACTGGTTCGTTTCGCGTGTCCAGCGCGTGGTGTTTGAGATGGAGAGCGCATCGGAGGAGTTCCTGGATCTGGTTCGCTCCGGCAGGTTGGAAGATAACGGCGAGACGGAAAAACGATCCGGCGTGAAGATGCAAACGGAAGAATACTTTCAAAAGAAGAGTTAGTAGCATCCACGAAGTCCACGAACGACTCGAAGGGAGAGACATGTTTCCTAATCTGTTTATCTCAAGCCTCAGCATTTCTTCGTGTTCTTCGTGGACAAGCTCTAGCGCATCGAGGAAGTCATGAACTTCAAATCAGAACAAAAATACCTTAGCGTGTTTGCCTTCTCGTCGCTGACGGATATTGTCCTGTTACTGCTCATTTTTTTCCTCTTGTCGTCGTCCTTCGTCATCCAGCCGGGCATTAAGGTGCAGCTCCCGAAATCCGAGACCGGCGAAGTGGACACGAAGCGGCAAATCATCATTTCGCTGACCGAACAAGGGATGATCTATTTGAATAATGAACAGGTCTCGACGGAGACGTTGGGCGGCAAACTCTCGATGCTACTCCAGGAAACGCCGGACAAAGTTGTGGTCATCAACGCCGATAAGAATGTGAATCTCCAAAGCGCCGTGCAGGTGATGGATATTGCGAAAGGCGTCGGCGCGTCCCGGTTCTTGATCGCTACGAAGCCAACGATGTGAAGGACGTATGAATTATCCGCGTGAACAACGAATTGGCTGGGCAGGATCGCTCGTTCTCCATGCATTGCTCTTGCTGCTCTTCTTCTTCATGCACGTTCCTGAGATTCTTCAGAAGCAGGAATTCGTTGAAGTCTCGTGGGGAGCGACGGCGAGTCCGAGCCTGAGTGCAACCGTGCCTACGGCCGCGTCAAGCCCTGTCAAGGAAGCAACGCCGGCGGTCAAGAAGCCTGTCGTGGTTCGAAAAGCCGCTCAACCGGTTATACCGCCAGAGCGTCGTTCGCTCGATCTGTCGGATGAAGTGATCCGTGTTCCAAAAACAGACAAGATGGATGTGCCCGAACCCGGAACAAGATCTCAGCCGGTCGAAACAAAAACCGTCGGCGAGAGGGATAGCCGGACGGGGCAAGATGTCGGAGAGAGGGAACGGATAACACCGGGAAATAGTAGCGGAACAGGTCCCGGAGGCGCGAGTCCGCTTGGCTCAACCGGCGCAGGTGCGGACGTTGATCGTGGCGTGAGCTATTCCGTGCAATGGCTAGACGGGGGCACGCGAAGGAGAATCAGCGGCGACCTCCCGCGATATCCCGAAGGAGTCAACGTCGAAGCGCAGATTAAGATCCTGACCGTTGTAATGCCGGACGGTACCATCAAAGACGTTTCACCCGCACAAAAGGCCAACACCAGGCTTGAAGACGCCGCGATGAAAGAAGTGCGACTCTGGCTCTTCGAAGCCCTTCGCTCCAACCAGCCGCAAATGGAGCAGAACGCGGTGATCACCTTCCTGTTCAAGCTGAAATAATCTCTCGCCTGAGTTAACAACAATTCTTGGAGGGGAATTTCTTGCACCTTTGTTGAGTAGCGCTGCTCAATTTCTCGTCGAGCTGATGTACGAGTTCATTTGTAGTGCGGGACGCCGTCCCGCATTTACGGCGACTCAGCGAGTCGCCCTACAGCTGCATCAAACCCTCCTTCACATACGTCCATTTCCAGTCGCGCCAGTCTTTGCAAAGTCCGGCTTTGACGGGATTGTAGGCTACATATTGAATTATGCGTTCCAATTCGCCGTCATTGCGGACGACGTGGTCATAGCTTTCATGTTGCCAAAACGCACCGCAGCGGTGGAGAAGGCGGTTGGCGCGTAGGGCGGTGTACTTCTTGAGATTTCCCATGATGTTCGTAATGATGTAGTGCGAGACGCCGTCTCGCAGTTCTGGCGACTCAGCGAGTCGCCCTACAGTTTCAATAATTGGTTCTTCGCTGGACGCAACGAGTGAAAATACGATATGCACATGATTCGGCATAATACAGTACGCAAGTAAATCGTCATCCTTCTCGTTCCGGTAATGCATTGCTTCAGCAACCAACTTCGCTATCTTTGACTGTGCGAGCCATTTCGGTCCTGTCGATATCTTATCCAAATACTCATCGAACCGTCCAAAGTATTGTTGCTGACTTTGCTTCAACAGCTTTTCTCGCTCAGCTTTCCCGCTAACAAGTTGTAACTTCTTCTCTAATGCTTCGTGTTCTTGCTTGAGTAGCACAATCGTTTCATCAGGCAGCGACCCGGAAAGACGAAACGTGACAAAGAATGTTGCATCGGCCGGCTGATAATGAGGCAACCGGCGCCGGTAGTATTCTTTTGCGGTTGTTGACCCCATTTGGCTTGTTCAGACGAATCGGCCCATCTCGCTCAGCGAAACGAGGTCTCGATTAGAGTCGGACGATTCGCCCTACGATCAATACGCATCCTTCCCGAACAACACTGCGCGCACGGTTTTCAAAATAATCTTCAAGTCGAACACCAGCGACCAGTTTTCGATGTAGTACACGTCGTACTTCGTCCGCTCCTCAATGGGGGCATTGCCGCGTAGACCGTTCACTTGCGCCCAGCCGGTCATGCCGGTTTTCACGCGGTGGCGGTCGAGATATTTCGGGATCTCTTTGCTGAATTGCTCCACGAAATACGGTCGTTCCGGTCGTGGCCCTACGAGGCTCATCTCACCTTTGACCACGTTGATCAACTGAGGCAGCTCATCCAGACTGAAGCGACGCAGTCGTCGGCCGAGTCCTGTCGCCCGCGGATCGCTCTGCCGGGCGAACACCGGTCCTGTTTCTTTCTCCGCATCCGCCCGCATTGTACGGAATTTCAAGACGTTGAACGATACTCCATCCAACCCAACCCTTTCCTGTGAAAACAAGATCGGGCCTTTCGAATCGAGCTTGATAAGGATGCAGAGGAGTAAGAGAACCGGACTGAGCAGGATCAACACGATTGTAGCAAGCACGAGGTCGAACGTCCGCTTGATGATCCGGTTCCAGGTCGTCATCGGCACGGCTTTGATCTTGATGAACGGGATGCCTTCGATCTCTTTGATACGGACCTGGTTCGTCATCAGCTCCAGCGTATCCGGTACCATCATGATTTCGGTGTTCAGGCCTTCGCATTCTCTGACCATGTCGTACAGCCTCGCGTGTTCCGTGTAGTTTAACGCCACAAGGACGATGTCGATATTCTGGGACTTGATGAGCGAGGGTACGTCCTGAATCGTACCGATGAACGTCGCGCCAAGCGATTCCATTTCGCCTGCACCGTTTGCCGAGCAGTAGCCCGTAACGCTGTAGCCGAGGTTGGGGTTTTGCATGATATTGTAATAGACGCGGGCAGCCAGAGCATTCGTTCCAACGAGGAGAACGCGTCTCACATCTCGCCCGCTGCGATACCAGGATTGCTCGAATTTCAAAATGACGAAGCGTCCTGTTGCAATAAACACAACGGAAAACAGCCCCAACAACGCAAAGACAAGGCGTGAATACGAGAAAGCGCGATAGAAGAACGCTGCCGACATGACCATCAACATGCCGGCGAAGACGAGCCGCACAACGGCAAAGAATTCATCCGAGAAGTAGACCACACGCCGGGGAGTGTACATGGTGCGTGAGTTAAAGAGCAACAGCCACGCGGGGATAACGACAAGAGAGCCATAGACATAGGCGTCGAGAGGGGGGACTCCCAGTTCAACGGGGAAATACGCAGTCAGTGGAGAAAAAAAACGCAGCCAATACGAAAACAGAAACGCCGCTTCAATCGCAGTCGCATCTGAAAGTACAGTCAGCAGGGGGATGAGAAAATCCTTGCGGTGAGTCTGCGTCATAGAAGGAAGGATGAGGTAAGGGAAAACACGACTTGAAACTCAGAACCCCAAACTTGGAACTCGAAACTATCCGAACAGCTCTTGTTCTACCTGCTGGAAAACAATATGCCCGATCGTTATCTGTCCCTCTTGAATCCGCTGCGTGTCCTGCGCAGGGACGATGATGGCGAGATCGACCAAGGCCTTTGATTTTCCGCCGTCCTTGCCGAGGAATCCAATGGTGACCATCCTCTTTTCTCTTGCTTTGACGAATGCACGATTGACACTCTCGGAATTCCCGCTCGTCGTGATACCAATCAGCACATCACCTTCATTGCCTAAAGCCTCAACCGAACGCGCGAACACGTTGTCGTAGCCGAGGTCGTTGGAGCCTGCGGTCAGCGTAGAGCTGTCGGTGGTCAGCGCAATAGCAGGGATGCCGGGCCGCTGAATCTTAGGATTCAAGCGAATGACAAACTCAGCGGCCAGATGCTGTGCATCGGCCGCGCTGCCACCGTTGCCGCACAGCAGAATCTTCTTCTTATCTCTGAGCGCCGCGGTGATGAGGTCGATCGCCTTTTCGATGCTCGGGATGCACTGCTGCTCGATGCCCTGTTTCGTCTGAATGCTCTCGTGGAGTGATTCGACGATGAATTTCTGACGTGCGTTCATAACTGGTTCAGGCTCTGACCTTCGCGCCGCTGTGGATAGCATCGGCGAATTCTTTGATAAGGCCGTTATGCGAGTTTTCTTCGTTGATTGTCCCCGTGACAACAAATGACGAGCCGGCTTCTGCTTTCTTGCGGGCTTCTTCCGGTGTGCGAATTCCTCCTCCGATGATCAGCGGAAGTGTGCAGCGCTTCGCCAGCAGGTGAACCATTTCTTCAGGAACAGACATATCGGCGCCGCTGCCGGCATCGAGATACAAGAATTTCAATCCGATGATTTCCGCCGCGAAGGCATGTGCCAATGCGATGTCCGGCTTATCGCGGGGAATCGGTTTGGTGTTGCTCATAAACTCAACCGACGTTGTGACCCCCGATTCGATAATCATGTAGCCGGTCGAGATTGCTTCCAGGCCCATTTTTTTGATGACGGGCGCTGCGATCACCTGGTTGCCGATAAGATGCTCGGGGTTGCGGCCGCTGATGAGCATCAAGAACAGAATCGCATCCGCATTCGGCGAGACTTGCATCAGGCTGCCGGGGAAAATGACGACCGGCACCGTTGTGTTGCGCTTGATGGTCTTGATCTGCTCGTCGAACTCCGTCGTGTGCATCAGGCTGCCGCCGACGAGGAAGCCGTCCGCACCGGCTTCGGTTGCCTCGCGCACGAACGAGGGCAACTGTTCGCCGTTCATCTTATCCGGGTCGATCAGGATAAGATACCCGGCGCCGCGCTCTTGTCGAATCTTGAGCAGTCGTTCGAAGATTGTCATTGTATTGTCGTCATTCCCGCATGTTTCTGGCGGGAATCTGCTTCATTTGTGGACTCCCGATTGAAACATTCGGGAGTGACATGATTTTTTATTTGTTGAGGAGTGATTGCACAATCGATGCCGCTTCTTTCAGCGCCTCATCGATCTTCGAAATATCCTTGCCGCCCGCGGTTGCCATGTGAGGACGCCCACCACCACCGCCACCGACTAATTTCGCTACTGCTCCCACGACTTTGCCGGCATCGAGCCTCTTGGAAGCTACCAAATCATCGGTCACAACGCAAACGAGGGAGACTTTTTCATCGACGACCGAGGCCAGCACACCGACGCCGCTGCCAAGCCTGGCTCGCAGCGTATCGCCGAGAGATTTCAGCTCGTCCATCGAGGTTGCAGAGACTCTGGCCGTTACCAATCGAAGCCCATTGAGTGCAAGAGCGTTCTGGAGAAGGCTGTCGATATTCGATGAAAGCGACTTCAGACGATATTGTCCGAGCTCTTTTTCGAGAGCTTTCTTCGTGTCCGCAATTCTCAGGATGATATCCTCCAGCTGCCTGTACCGAAGGGATCGCTCCTCAAAGTATCTCCCCAAATCGGATGAGAACGAAGCAGGAAGCTGAGGCTTCTGTTTGAATCCTTCAAGCTTCTCTTCCAACGAAGAAAGCGAGTCCTGAGCCACGGAAGACTTCCCATCGCTGAGCGTCTTGAGTTCTTGTTGGAGATTGGAAATCTCGTTGAGCTGATGATACCCGTACTCAAGCCGTTCGAACAAACTCTGATCCTGCACTTTCAGAAGCTCTAGAGCGTAATCCGCTGTAACAGCCTCGATGCGGCGAACCCCGCTTGCTACGCTGCCTTCATGGCGGAATTTGAAATAGCCGATCTCCGCGGTCGTCTTTACGTGCGTTCCACCGCAGAATTCTTTGCTGAACTCACCAAACTCCACCACATTGACCCGGTCGCCATACTTATCGCCGAAGAACATCAACGCACCCATCTTCTTCGCCTCTTCGAACGGGATGCTGCGATGGTGGGTGAGCGTGATGTTTTCCTGGATTTTCTCATTCACGAGCGCTTCGATGTCGGCCAATTCTTCATCGCTCACTTTCGAGAAATGGGCGAAATCGAATCGCAGATGATCCGGTGCAACCAGCGAGCCTGACTGATGGACGTGCGTGCCAAGGATTTTCCTCAGCGCTGCGTGGACAAGATGCGTCGCCGTGTGGTTGCGCATGATCGCGTAGCGGCGTGGCTTGTCGACCTGTGCTCGGACTTTCTCGCCGACCGTGAAGCCCGCGGGTGATTCGAGAATGTGGACGTTCAGGCTTCCGCTTTTCTGCGTGTCATGGACTTTGTATTGTCTGCCGGTGATTTCGATGGCGCCTTGATCCCCTACTTGACCGCCGGACTCCGCATAGAAGGGCGTCTCTGCAAGAACTAAAAGATGCCGATCACCTTTGATCACTTTGGTCGAGGCTTCGAGCTCATCATAACCCACAAAGAGAGATTCCCTTTGAGAAATAGTTTCGACAAATCTCTCGATGTCTTCTCGGGACTTAGAAATCTTAACGCCAACGTTTCCCACCATTCCTTTTGCTTCGACTCCCTCTAGTTTGACGTCGCGCGACCGTTCCCGTTGCTCATCCATGAGCTTTTCAAATCCGGCTTCGTCGATCTCTAAAGCTCGTTCTTTGGCCAAGAGTGCAGTCAGATCGACAGGAAATCCAAATGTATCGTACAGCTTAAAAACTTCATCCCCACTTATTACTTTTGATTTTTGACCTTTTACTTTCTCAGCAACCTCCTCAAAAATCTCGAGCCCGCGGTCAAGGGTGGCGTTAAATCCCTCTTCCTCACCTTTGATAACTCTTTCGATATGCGACCGATTCTCCTTTATCTCCGGAAACACATCTCCCATGGTGTCAACCAATATCGGCACAAGCTGGTAGATAAACGGCTCGCGCATTTCTAAATTTCGGCCAAACCGCGCGGCGCGGCGGAGGAGTCTCCGCAACACATAGCCGCGGCCTTCATTCGAAGGAATCGCACTGTCGCCAATCGCGAAGGTAAGCGAGCGGACATGGTCGGCAATCACGCGCATGGCAATGTCCGTTTCAGATTCAAGCGAGCCGGTATACGGCTTCTTCGAAATCTCGCCGATCTTGCCAAGCAAGGGAGTGAAGACATCGGTGTCGTAGTTCGATTTTTTGTTCTGGAGTATAGCGCAAATCCGCTCGAAACCCATGCCCGTATCGACATGCTTGGCCGGAAGGGGAGTGAGCTTCCCGCTCGCATCTCGATCATACTGGATGAAAACAAGATTCCAGATTTCGAAAACATCGGGCGTGCCGGCGTTGACCATTGAAGGAGTAGCATTAACGTTCGGCGTCCAGTCGTAGTGAATCTCCGAGCAGGGGCCGCATGGACCGGTCTCGCCCATCTCCCAGAAATTGTCCTTTTCACCAAAGCGTAGAATGTGGCTTGGATTGATATCGGTGACTTTTTTCCAAAGCTCGGCAGCTTCATCGTCATCGTTGTAGACCGTAGCCCAGAGGCGTTTCTTCTCAAGTCCCCAAACTTTCGTCAGCAGCTCCCACGCCCATTCGATTGCCTCTTTTTTGTAATAGTCGCCGAACGACCAGTTACCTAACATCTCGAAGAACGTGTGATGGTATGTATCCCGCCCGACTTCTTCGAGGTCGTTGTGTTTGCCGCTCACGCGGATGCACTTCTGGGTGTCTGCGGCTCGCTTGTAGTCGCGTTTGCCGGTTCCCAGAAAGACATCCTTGAACTGGTTCATCCCCGCGTTAGTGAACAGCAGCGTCGGGTCTTCATACGGAACGACCGGAGAGCTGGGAACGATGGTGTGCCCGCGCTCTTTGAAGAACTGGAGGAAGCTATTTCGAATCTCTTTCGATGTCATGGTTTAAAAGCCCAAGCACGAAAGGCACGAAGTTCAGTTTCGTGTTTCTTGGTGTTCTTCGTGGATCATACCTCAATCTGTGTGTGCAATGCTATTTCCTCCAACACGCCGGAAACCTTGATGCACTCGTTCATCGGGCCTTCGTAGACCATTGCTTTCCCTTTGCTGTGGACTTCCCAGGTGAGCGCCTCCGCCTTGGAACGACTGCAGCGAACGGCTTTAAGGATCTGGTCGATGACTTCATCGAACGTGTGGACCTCGTCGTTAAAGAGAATGACCTTCGCAGGCTCCTGAGTGAGAACGTCCGTCTCGGATTCGTCTTCTAAAACGGGACGTTCAATCGTGGCAGTATGTTTGACTTCCTCGTCAGGCATTCACGCACCTTTTGAGCGTTGACAACATTTTGAAAATAACCAAAAAAGAGGAGTGTTTCAAGGAAACAAAAAGGGTCACGTTGATGAGACGTGACCCGGATAGTTCTTTCTGAGCTTCAGCCTTCGACTCCGCTCAGGCTGACGTTTTTCGTTTACATGTTTTGCACAATCGCGTCGCCGAATTCCGAGCACTTCACTTCCTGTGCGCCTTCCATCAGGCGAGCGAAGTCGTACGTGACGACTTTCGACTTGATCGTCTTCCCCAGTCCTTTGACGATCAGGTCGGCGGCTTCTTTCCAACCCATGTAGCGCAGCATCATTTCGCCGGAGAGGATCACGGAGCCGGGGTTCACTTTATCCTGACCTGCGTATTTCGGCGCAGTGCCGTGCGTTGCTTCGAAGACCGCATAGCCGTTGTCGTAGTTGATGTTACCGCCCGGGGCGATACCGATGCCGCCAACTTGCGCTGCGAGTGCGTCGGAAATGTAGTCGCCGTTCAGATTCAACGTCGCGATGACGTCGTACTCTGCGGGGCGGGTCAGAATTTGCTGCAAGAAATTATCCGCGATCATGTCCTTCACGGTGATGCCGCCGGGAAGTTTCACCCATGGACCGCCGTCGATCGGTTGACCGCCGAATTCTTTCTGCGCCAATTCGTAGGCCCAATCCCGAAATGCGCCCTCCGTGAACTTCATGATATTGCCTTTGTGAACGATCGTGACGGATTTCCGGTTGTTCTCGACCGCGTATTTGATGGCGGCTCGCACGAGTCGTTGAGTCCCCTCCAGCGAGACCGGCTTCACGCCGATGCTTGCCGTTTCCGGGAAGCGGATCTTTTTCACGCCCATTTCTTTCTGCAGCCATTCAACCACCTTCTTCGCTTCCGGAGAGCCATGCTTCCATTCGATACCCGCATAAATGTCTTCGGTATTCTCGCGGAAGATCACCATTTCGACCAGCTCAGGTCGCTTAACGGGAGAAGGCACGCCTTCAAAGTACCGAACGGGACGCAGGCACACGTAAAGGTCGAGCAGCTGACGCAATGCGACATTAATCGATCGAATGCCGGTGCCAACGGGCGTGGTCAACGGTCCCTTGATTGCAACAACATATTCTTTGATCGCTTCAAGCGTATCGTCGTGCAGCCAGGTGTTCGGGCCATAGACGGCGTTGGCTTTTTCTCCCGCGTAGACTTCGAACCAGACAATCTTGCGTTGTCCTCCGTAAGCTTTTCGGACGGCGGCCTCAAACACCCGTTGCGATGCCCGCCAGATATCCGGCCCGGTTCCGTCACCTTCGATAAAAGGAATGATGGGCATGCTCGGCACGCTAAGCTTGCCGTTGCCGACCGTTATTTTTTCCCCCTCTTTTGGAGGAGATAACTTTACATAGTGAGGCATTCCATATTCTCCTTAGGGACAATCAGCGATGGATATGCCGGCGAATTTTCTCAGCAATATCCGCCATTTCGCCGTTCGAGTACTTCTTCAATTCCAGCACGAACTTGATGTTATCATCTTTGTAGCGGGGTGTAACATGAAAGTGAAAATGAAACACCGACTGCCCGGCGATGCGTCCGTTGTTAGAAAAGATGTTAAAGCCTTCCAGTTCCAGGCTTTCTGATAAGGCTCGGGCAACAACTTGGACGGCCTTCATGATCCCCGGGAAAGCCTCCGCAGAGAGGTCGAGAAAATCCTTACAATGGAACTTCGGGATGACAAGCGTGTGGCCGTAGTGAATGGGGTTGATGTCGAGGATACAGAGGGCGTCGTCGTTTTCGTAGAGGATTTCTGCCGATGAATGACGAGCGAGGATCTTGCAGAATGTACATTCGTCCATACGAACATCTCACTGGTTCGAAAGCGGAAAGAATCTACCCAAATTTCGTTCTAAAGTCAAAGAAATCGTCCGAGCGAGGGTAACGCGGCGTGCACTGGAATTAGCCTTGTTTCTTTTTTCAAGTTTTAATATATTTTTCACTGTTGAAACAAATGAATTCTTCCCACCTACGAGTAAAAGGAACGGTCATGAAACGAAGATGGGTGTTGTTACCTGTTGGAACACTGCTGTCCTTCCTGGTGTTGCAGGGGTTCCAGTGCGCTTCAGGAGAGTTCACGGGCGCTAAGATGCGGATTCAACAACGCAATTTCAAAGAGGCGATTCCACTGCTGGAAAAAGAAGTTCAGTCCAATCCCGCCAATGAAGAGGCCTGGTATCTGCTCGGGGCGACGAAAGGCGAAATCGGTGATTACGCTGGTATGAATACCGCCTTCGCTCAGGCGCTCAAGATTTCCAATGTCCATGAAAAAGAAATCCATGATATCCGGTATAACAAATGGGGATTGCACATCAACTCGGGCGTAAGTTATCTGGAGCGCGCGAGCGCAGATTCTGCTCAATACTATGAAATGTCGATCAGCGAGTTTCAAAAATCGATCCAAGCCCGGCCGGATACAGGATTGACCTACCGCTACCTTGGGTACGCGTACAACAACAAAGGCGAGTTGGAGAATGCTCTCCAGGCGTACAGGAAGGCGTGGGAGATGGGCGATGAGGCGGAAGCGGCCAAGCGGGCAGGTTTGATCTATATTCGCCGCGGTCAGGATTTGAAAAACACCTTCGAAAGCCAGAACGCTGAAAAAATCAAAGCCTGGAAAAATTTGGATAAAGTCCGACGGAACATGAATCGAAGTGACCTTGTCTCGATGCTGGGTGAGCCGGAGACGAAGAAGAGAGGTCCACGAGGGACGAAGAAAGAGGATTGGACGTACAGGCGGTATAACTTGCTTGTCTCCATCGATGGGGATAAAGTGGTGAGCAAGAAAATTGACCCACCCTACAATCCAAACATCGACTCCACAAGCTATAAGGCAGCCGTCGGGGAGTTTATGAAGGCGGTCGAGGTTCTTGAGAATGCACGCACGAAAGACCCGAAGGATAACGAGATTATCAGTTTCTTGATGCAAGCCTATATCGATGCAGAGCGCATCAACGAAGCGATCTCCATTTTCCAAATCCAAGTTCAGAATGACCCGACCAATAAGCAGAATCACTACGTGTTAGGGGTGTTGTATCGCTCGGCGGGGAAATTCAACGAGGCGATACTGGCATTTCAGGAAGCGCTGAAGATCGACCCGAGCTTTTCAGACGCGGTCTACGACATTGGCGCAACGTATTATAACTGGGGCGTGGACATCATTCGTGAGGCCGAAGAAAAAGGCGAAGAGACAAAGGCATTTCTCGAGAAGTTTGAGAAGGCTTTGCCGTATATGGAGAAAGTCTCCGAGCAGAAAAAAGATGACCCTCAAATTTGGGATACGCTGGGTACCATCTACGCACGATTGGGGAAAACAGACAAAGCAACAAAAGCGTTTGAGACATCAGACAGGCTTCGCCAGGGCAAATAGCTCCGGTGAGATGGCATTTGCAGAGAGGAGTTATCCGATGAACGAACAAGGTCCACAGCAGATTAACATCGAGCTTGGCGAGAAAGAGGCGGAGGGGATCTACTCCAATCTTGCCATTATCACCCATTCACCGGCGGAATTTGTCATCGATTTTACACGAGTGCTGCCGGGTGTTCCGAAGGCAAAGGTGCACGCGCGGATTATTATGACACCCCAACATGCGAAGATGTTGTTGAATGCGATTAAAGACAATATCGAGAAGTACGAGAAGAAGTTTGGCGAGATCAAGCTGGTAGGGGAGCTGGCAGGCGGGGCGATGATGGGCTTTCAACCTCCGCCGAAGGACGAGAAGTATCACTGAGTAGCAGAAACGTAGAGAGAAACTCCCGAAGTTCCAAAAACTTCGGGAGTTTTTGTTTTAGAGAATATACCGGCTCAAATCCCGGTTCTTGACAATCGAGTTCAATTTGTCATGCACAAGATCCTTCGTTACCATCAGTTCCTTCCTGGTGTTGCCGTCGGGGGATTCGTAGAGGAATTCCTCTAAGAGCGTCGTCATGATCGTGTGCAAGCGCCGCGCACCGATGTTTTCGACCTGCTCGTTCACTTCAAACGCCACGCGGGCAATTTCCCGCACGGCACTCTCCTCAAATTCCAGCTTGACTCCCTCCGTTTCCAACAAGGCAGCGTACTGTGTGAGCAAAGCATTCTTGGGTAGGGTAAGGATTTTGACAAAGTCTTCTTCCGAGAGGCTCTGGAGCTCTACCCGAATCGGGAATCGACCCTGAAGCTCGGGGATAAGGTCCGAGGGTTTGGAAACATGGAACGCCCCCGAAGCGATGAAGAGGACATGGTCGGTTTTCACCATGCCGTACTTCGTCAGCACACTGGAACCCTCGACGATCGGCAACAAGTCTCGCTGAACGCCCTCGCGAGAGACATCCGGACCGGCAGTTTGCCCGCGTGGACCCGCAATCTTGTCGATCTCATCGATGAACACGATCCCGGAGTTTTCGATTCGCAGCACTGCCTCTTTCACGGTCGATTCCATGTCGATCAGCTTCTGCGCCTCTTCCTGTATCAGCACCAGACGGGCTTCGGCGACCGTCATCTTGCGTTGTTTGTTCTTCTTGGGAAAAATGTTGCCGAACATCTCCTGGACGTTGATGCCCATCTCTTCCATACTCATCGGCCCCATCACCTGCATCAACGGCATCTGAGCCGTTGGGAGTTCCAGCTCGATCACACGTTCATCCAGTGAGCCGGAGCGAAGCATCACGCGAAATCGTTCCCGTGTGCGGTCTTCTTCTTCGCGTTGCTCCACGGCCGAGCCCGCAACATCGAACCCTCGGTGTGCAGGAGTGGGCGGCACGAGGATGTCGAGAATGCGTTCTTCCGCCATCGTGCGTGCCTTGTCCTGCACCTCGCTCGTTTTTTCCGCCTTCACCATGTTGACGGCAATCTCGGTCAGGTCGCGAACCATCGACTCCACATCGCGGCCGACGTAGCCCACTTCCGTAAACTTCGACGCCTCCACCTTGATGAACGGCGCGTTCGAGAGTTTGGCAAGCCGCCGAGCAATCTCCGTCTTCCCGACACCGGTCGGACCGATGAGGATGATGTTGTTCGGCATGATCTCTTCGCGGAGATTCTCCGGCGCATGTAAGCGCCGCCAGCGGTTCCGAAGCGCGATGGCCACGGACTTCTTGGCGTTGTGCTGGCCGATGATGTACTTATCCAGCTCGCGGACGATCTCCCTCGGGGTCAGTTCTCGAACCTGTTTTTCGTTGATGCGATTCACATTTCACTCTTCAATTTGTTTTCAATCATAATTCTTCAATGTGGAAATTCTTATTCGTATAAATGCAGATATCGGCCGCCGTGTCCAACGCTTCTCTCACGATTTCTCTTGCGCCGAGGTCGGTATGCTTCACCAGCATCCTCGCAGCGGCCAATGCATAGCTTCCTCCCGAGCCGATTGCCACGATTCCATCGTCCGGCTCGATGACATCGCCCGTGCCGGAGATGACCAGAGCGTGCTCTTGATCGAGCACCGCCAGGAGAGCCTCTAGCTGGCGGAGATATTTGTCCGTGCGCCAGAGTTTTGCAAGCTCCACCGCCGCCCGTACAAGCTGACCTTGATGCTGCTCGAGTTTTTCTTCGAACCGCTCCAGCAGGCTGAGCGAGTCCGCCGCCGATCCGGCAAAGCCGACCAACACGGAGTTCTTGTAGAGCTTACGGATCTTGTTCGAGTGCTGTTTCATCACCGTTGCGCCGACGGTGACCTGCCCGTCCCCTCCCAGGGCGACCAGGCCCTTGTGTCGTAGGCCGATAATGGTCGTAGCGTGAATAGGTTGATTGTTCATAACTGGAAATTGTTGTGTGATGCGAGTGAGTTAAATCTTTTTCCGGAGGCGCGCGATCGGGAGGCCAAGTTGTTCTCGATACTTCGCAACCGTTCGGCGGGCGATGTGGATTCCCTCTTTTTGCAGCATCTTGGCGATCTTGTCGTCGTTCAACGGATGCTGGGGGTCTTCGACCGCAATGATCTCTCGGACCTTCTGTTTTACCATCAGGTTGGAAATGTCTTCGCCCGATTCCGATTCAAGTCCCGACGTAAAGAAGTATTTGAGCGAGTGGACGCCGAACTCCGTCTGCACATACTTATTGTTGACGACACGGCTGATCGTGGAAATATCGACTCCCACCGTTTCAGAGATGTCCTTGTAGATCATCGGCTTCAAAATCTCACCCGTCTCAAACCACAGACGTTGTCTGTCGACGATTGCCCGCATCACTTTCATCAACGTTTCACGGCGCTGATGCAGGCTGGCGATAAACCACTTCGCCGTTTCAAACTTTTTCTTGATAAAGTCCTTCGCCTCATGTGTTGTCGATTTGTTGCGGGCAGTGGCAAGCTCCCGGTAGGCCCGGTTCAGCCGGAGCGGTGGAATTTGGCGGTCGTTCAGGATGATGACGAAATCGTCTTCATCCTTCTGCACGAGGAAGTCCGGGGTGACGTAGTTTTCCTGTGCACTGAACTCTCCCTCGCCGGGCTTGGGGTCGAGATGCTGGATGATGTCGAGTACCTTTTTGAGTGTTTCTTTGGAAGCGTGCAGCTTTTCGGATAAGCTGTCGTACCGTCTAAGTTTGAAGTCTTCGAAGAACTCCAGCAGTACTTTCAGCGCCAACTCTTTGAGGGCGGGCTCAAGCTTGCTACTCTTGACCTGGGCGACAAGACACTCCTGCAGATTGCGCGCAGCGATGCCGGGTGGGTCGAGCGAGAGTATCTTTTGCAATACGAGTTCGGCGCGTTCGACGGATAAATCCATGCCGAAGCTGAGATTCAGGTCCTGCACGATGAGGGCAAGGTCGCGCCGCAGGTAGCCGTCCTCGTCGATATTGCCGATGATCTCTTCAGCCAGCATCACGTCAGTCTCATCGACGTTGTTGACGACGTGGAATTGAGAAAGCAAGCGTTCGGAGAGCGGAGTCGTGGAAGGAACCGGAGGTTCGTACGTGTCTTCTTGATCGTGGGCAGTGCGGACAGATTCGGGACTTTTGTGGCCTTCGAGGTCGTCATTGAGGTAATCCTCAAACGAATAGGAATCATCCTCGCCGTTGGGGGGGTCTTCACCGTCTGTGCTGACGTCCGGCGTCTCCTGTTCGAGATTCTGTTCCATCTCCTCGTCTAGTTCGAGCATCGGGTTCAGCTCCAGCTCGGTTTTAATCCGTTGTTCCAGGGCAATCGTGGGAAGCTGCAGCAGCTTCAGGTATTGCACCTGTTGCGGTGTCAGCTTGAGTCCGAGCCTGAGTTGTTGTTGAAGATTAATCATCGGTCGACTACGCGCATTGCCTGAGAGGATATGGAGTGTCGTTGAACTTCTCGGGAGCTGTTCTGGAATTCATTGTACCATGTGCGCCCGAATGGCCGTTCGAGAGCTTCTTCCAAAACATCAGCCAGATCAACCTCATCCCGATCTCCGCGTTCCAGACCGGGAGAACATTGTGCGAGAAACTCATATCGCAACCGCGTTCGAACGCCTCGGTCAACCCGAAGAGGAAAGAGGTGGCATGAGAGCGGTTTTTGCCACGAGATTTCGTTGTTGAGAAATGCTTTTTCGAACGAGCATCTTGCAATGCCGCTCTCACACGTTACGAACACACAGGCTTGATTCCTCATACACGGGGTCGTATGGGCGCCGGGTTGGCCCTCGAAGAGTCCTTGCTGCTCGATCGATTGGAGGTGTTCCGGGCTGAAGTATTTTCTTACTGTGGGAAATGCTCGGCGGATCTCGTCGATCTCACTGTCGAGCAGCGGAGCGCCTCGCCCGCCCGGAATCGTGCAGCACGCGCCCTTGCAGCGGTCGACGTCGCAGGCGAACTTCGTGGTGGCGATTGGGCCATCCACAATCGTTTCTTGGATAAGGAACATAAGCTGAGGTCAATCGTCGATACGGGCATAGAATCTTCAGTGACAGTATAAGTAAATTTTGGAAAAGGCAAAAGTTGCCGCTGCATTTCATTCGTGCAGGTCGTCATTTTGATGATAATTCCCCATATCCTACAGAAGAATAAAGTACATTCGTCGTCGCGAGCTTCTTGGTGGAACGTTACGGTTCGCGAGGCCGTCTCTCAATGTCAACCGTTTCTCTCGTATTTTTGTCTAACCATTGCAAGCCACCACACAGGATTCCGGAATGCCCGTTGCCGATGCGCAGCAATTGATTGAACAGGCACAAGAGGGAAGTCATGATGCGTTTCGAATGTTGGTTGAGCGGCACATGAAGCAAGCCTACAACCTCGCATATGGCTTCCTGAGCGACCATGACGATGCGGAGGACGTTGCGCAGGAATCCTTCGTGCGGGCGTACCAATCGTTGAAGTCGTTCCGCTTTGAGTCGGAATTCAGCACGTGGCTTTATCGAATCGTTCACAACGTCGCCCTCAATCGCTTGCGGCAACGGAAAACCAAACTGACGCGTCAAGTGGAGCTTGACCATCCGCTGACAAGAGCTCTGAGCAGCGACGCGCACGGGGGAGATGATATGGATGTACGGCGGCATGTTGAACGGGCATTGCATGACCTACCGACCCTGCAGAGGTCGGTGGTGCTGCTGCGCCACATTGAAGGACTCTCGACGCGGCAGGTCGGTGAGATTCTCGGTTGCACGGAAGGAACAGTCAAGACCCACTTGCACCGGGGATTGAAAAAAATGAAGAAGCTCCTAAATTTTATGAAGAGAGAGGAACTATGAGCATCCATCGAGAAATCGAAGACCGCTTGTACGAGTTTTACAAAGGAGAATTGCCGGAGAAAGAATACAGGCACGTCGAAGTACATCTCGCATCCTGCGACCGATGCGCGAAGGCTGCTGCAGAAATCCGGGAATTGTTGAGCGCCGTGCCGATTTCTTCCTCGAAGCCGAGCGAGAAGCGGCCTGAGCAGTTCTGGAATTCGTTTGCCTTCAACGTGAACAACCGGATACTCCGCGAAGAACGGAAGACACAGATTCAAAAGATCTCACTGGCCGAGTACCTGCGATCGGTCCTCGTCTATCGGCGGCGTGCCCTGGTTACGATCGGGGTTGGCCTCGCGGTCGTCGCGCTGATTGTTTTTACTGTGCCACAGCGGAGTCCTGTCGACGCGGGGAGAGAACAAACAGCGATCGGCCTCGAGGAAAGCCATCCGCCGGCGGTTCAGACTCGCCTCGGTCAATACCTGCGCAAGTCGCAAATCCTGATGGTGGGCCTGATGAACATGAAGCCGGCAAACGGCGATCACGTCGATCTCAGCGTTGAACGATCCATATCACGCGAGCTGATCGAAGAAGCGCGTTATCTCCGTGAACAAGAGCTCGACGAGCGCGCACAACGGTTAATTCAGGACATGCAAAAAATTTTGATTGAGCTCGCCAATATCGAAGAGCAGCACGACCTGCCTGAGGTGGAAATCCTGCGGGCAGGGATTCGGCAGGAGAACCTCCTCTTTAAGTTACGGATGGGTGAGCAGTTCTACACAACCACACCGACGGCACAAAAAATAACCCAGACCCTAAAAGGTGAATCGTTATGAAAACGTCCAAGGTATTTCTTGTTGTGTCAATAATCTCCGTGGCGGGTATCTCGCACGCTCAACCGGCAGGGACGCCCCCGCGGTTTGATCTCGTTGCTCCGATGATTCCGCCGTTGCCTGTCTGGGCTTTTGAATTCACTCCGAGAATACAGGTCGCTGAGTTTGCGGAGCTCGAGGCCGAGCTTGCACTCGCAAGCACCCGGATTGCTTTTTTCCCGCCGATGTCGTTGTTAGAACCCCCACTCGCTCCGGGGGTGCTTGCCGAGCCGTCTGCATTCTTGAGCGACGTTGCATGGGATGGCGAATCCTCTCAGCAAGACCCGGGTTATAGGACGTACAAAGACGGGTACAATCTCATTCTGCAAGAGAAATTGGCAGACGCGCGGAATAAATTGGCAGAAGTTGTGCGAAAATATCCGTCGAGCCGTTACGTGGACGACGCGCAGTACTGGACAGCATTTTCCTGGATGCAGTCGCAGCCGGGAAAGGCTGCGCAACTCTACCGCGATTTCCTCAGGACGTACCCGACCAGCAATTATTTTGATGATGCCGTTGCAGACCTTGGCCGTTTAGAAGGACAAGCAGCCGCTGACAGCGCGCTTGCCGCGCGCGCGGCGTACCAGTCCCGGGCCGCAGCAAGCGCTCCGCGGGGGACCATGCCTGTCACACCTCCTCTATACGGCACTGCGCCTGTTGTGGCAGCAACACCGCTCCCCCCGAGTTCCCCGCGTGCGAAAGAGCGGGATCCTGAGCTGCAGCTCAAGCTCAACGTCATCGATGCTATGCGACGCAACCCGGACGAGCGCTCGTTTAAAACGCTGCAGGAAATCGCTTTGGATTCTTCACAGCCGCGGGAAATGCGTAAGGCGGCAATTTATGCGTTGCGTGACTTTGACAGGAGCAAGGTTCTCGAGATGTTTCTTTCGCTGGCAAAAAATGATCCCGATGTGAAGATTCAACAGGAAGCGTTGCACAACATTGGCCGTCATGCAGGACAGAATGACGAACGGGCTTTCGCCGTGCTCAAGGAATTTGCCCTCGATTCCAAACAGCCGCGGGATGTCCGGGAAACCGCAATCTACGCATTGAAGAACACCAAGTACGAAGATGTCCTGAGTGTATATCTCCAAATAGCGAAGAACGACAAGGATAGGAAGATACAGCAGTCAGCGCTGTATTACATCGGCCAATTAGGACGCGGGAGCGACGACAAAGCATTCCAGGTCCTAAAAAATTATGCGCAGGACCGGAATCAAGAGCGCGAACTTCGGGAAACCGCATTGTACGCTCTGCGAGAATGGAAAAGCGGCGACGTTCTCGCCGTCTATCTTGACGTCGTGAAGAATGACCCCGACAAGCGCATTCGCCAGACCGCTCTCTACTATGTTGGTCAACTGGCCCGCTCCGACGATCAGAAAGCATACCAGGTACTGAAACAATACGCACTCGACCGGAAGCAAGAACAAGAATTTCGTGAAACGGCGCTGAATTCACTGCGTGAGATGCGGAGCTCGGATGTGCTGAATCTCCTTATCGAGATAGTAAGAAATGATCCCGATGAGAAAATCCGCCAGATTGCCATCTACCAACTTGGACAGTTGCGGAAGGACTTCGGCCCAGAAGTTGGCAAGCTTCTCAAGGAACTTGCCCTGGATCGTAACCAACCTCGCGAGATTCGCAGGTCAGCGATCTACGCCGTCCGCGAGTTCAGCGACATCGATGTGTACGCTCTCTTTGTGGATCTGGCAATGAACGATACGGACAAAGACATCCAGCAGATGGCAATCTACTACATCGGACATAACAGCAAGGACAAGAGTAAGTCCTTGAATTTGCTGATCCAACTGTTCGACAAACTGCCGGCGGAACGGACGCAGTCGTTGGAGTCGTGTCTCTACGGTATCGCCTCGGTCGGCGATGAACGGGCGGTTGACTTCTTAATTAAAGTCGCGAAGACTCATGAAAATTACGATCTTCGCCAGAAAGCTGTTTATTACCTCGGCAATATCGGTGGCGAGAAAGCCCGTGCCGCGCTGGTGGAGATATTGAAGGGAAAGTAAGTCCTATTGGCTCAATCCATAATGAAGACTAAGCACATCATCGTTATCATCGCACTTGCTGTCAGCGCTGCCTTACAAGCGCAAGAGGTTGTAAAAATACCTTCGGGCGATGCGCTCGCTCAATCAAGCCTTGCTGAGCGGTGGGGATGGGCGAGCAAGGAAGCAGAGCAGCGAAAATTCCAGCAAGGTTATTGGGTTGGCTATAGCATCCAGCGTCTGATGCCGGAGAATTCTTTTTTCAGTATCGATCTTTCTTCGTCTGGAAGAGAGAAGAAGACGCCAGAGGAAATTCTGTTCGGGACGGATTTTCAATCGCACAAGAGAACGGGGGATTATTACGATCCCAACAGCAGATACAAAAAGGTTGTGAAGGACGTAGCGATCTTGTTCAGGTTCCACCCGCATGTCTCAGTATCAGGAAAGCCGGAAAAAATGTACGCGGGCAACATCGGTTTGCCGTTTGATGCAATGGAATATCCGGTCATTTGGCTAGGGAATGCCAATCACGAGGAGAGTGTCCAGATGTTGACTGAATTCTTTGAGAGCGGCAGTTCAAGTGATTTCAAGAGCTCGATCCTTGGCGTCATTGCTGAGCATGACCAGTCTCCGCGCACCTATCAATTTCTCCGACAGCTTTTGGACAGCAAAGAAAGTGATAAACTGAGAAGAAAGGCTGCACTGTATTTGGGAGAATATGATGATGAAGGAACGCTGAAGCTGCTTCAAAAAACAGCCGAGTCCGACCGGTCCACCGAAGTTGCCGGCGATGCGGCCTTCGGGATTAGTCGAATGGAAGGCGAAGCCGCAGTGGATGCGCTCATAGATCTTGCGCGAAAGTCTCAACGAGACGACATACGGAAGAAAGCTGTCCAGAGTTTAGGCCGTCACGCAACAGACAAAGTTGCGTCTACCTTGCAGGACATTGTTTACAACGACAAAGACCTTGAGTTACAGAAGCAGGCTCTGTATGCGTTGTCAAGAATAAAGAATGATGACAATGTTTCTCAATTAATCACACTTGCCAAATCACATCCAAACGGCGAAATCCGCAAGTACGCTGTCTATTTGCTTGGACAAAGCAAAGACCCCCGCGCTCTCGATGCATTGATTGATATCGTAAAGAAATAATCCAACTCCGTAAACATTTCTTACTTGTCTCCGCTCACGCGGCGCAGCCCCTGAGTTACAATTCTTGTGGTGGGGATAGACTCAGGGGTTTTTTATTTTTTCCGCGTCAACCGATTCAACGCTGTTCTTGTCAAAGGAAAAACTTCCCAACGGAGAATCGTGTCTGAAATTCTGGACACGAAATTGATGAAACAGGGGAGACTGTATTGCATACTTACAACCATTTGGTAGGCAGTGGAGTCTTATTGTTATCGACACCGAACACCAATCAGCAGGAGAACCTCATGAAGATGGAAAAAATATCTCACGCTATGATTGTTTGG
>CAYJSZ010000012.1:0-4191 GCA_964372545.1 uncultured Ignavibacteriaceae bacterium | reverse complement strand
TCAGCAGGAGAACCTCATGAAGATGGAAAAAATATCTCACGCTATGATTGTTTGGTACCTCTTTCAAGCATGTTCTCTTGTTGCTCAAACAAATTCAGCGCGCCTGACTATTCAGGCAGTCCGTGTTACCAACCCAATTGTGGTTGATGGCGTTCTGTCGGAGTCGGATTGGCAGAGGCCAGGCTACACAAATTTTACACAACGAGATCCGAACGAAGGCACTCCACCGACGGAGAAAACCGAGGTCTGGGTTGCGCACGATGATGCTGCGCTCTATATCGCAGCGCGAATGTACGACAGCGCACCCGATTCGATCATGAGAATATTGGGCAGGCGCGATGACTATGTAACGGCAGATTGGTTTTCTGTCTATATCGATTCGTACTACGACCGGCGCAACGGATTCATGTTTTCTCTCAGCGCAGCCGGCACGCTGCAAGATGGTACTCTCTATAACGATGATTGGGACGATTGGTCGTGGGATGGCGTGTGGGAAGGAAGAGTCACGATCGACCGCGAGGGATGGGTGGCAGAAATGCGCATTCCCTACTCGCAACTGCGATTCCAGGAACAAGACAGATACATGTGGGGGATTAATTTTAAGCGATACATCGGTCGCAAGAATGAAGGCGACTACGTTGTTTTCAAGCCGAAGAAAGAAAGCGGCTTCGTCTCTCGCTTTGCCGACCTTGTCGGCGTCGAGCGTATTACCCCTCCGCAGCGTGTGGAAGTCTTGCCGTACGTTAACACGCGCGCGGAATACAAGCAGCACGCAAGCAACGACCCGTTCAACACCGGCTCGCGCTATTTACCCGGCCTGGGTGCGGATGTTAAAATCGGTCTCGGGAGTAATCTGACACTCGATGCAACCGTTAATCCTGATTTCGGACAAGTGGAAGTTGACCCGGCTGTTGTCAATCTGAGTGATGTCGAGTCGTACTTTCAAGAGAAACGCCCGTTCTTCATTGAAGGAGCGAACACCTTCAATTTTGGATATGGCGGCGCCACGAACTACTGGGGTTTCAATTGGTCTGCGCCGAATTTACTCTACACGCGCAGAATTGGCCGTACACCACAAGGAAGCGTGCCCAGCGCCGACTACGTTGACCTACCGATTGGTACACACATCCTTGGTGCGGCAAAGCTGACCGGCAAAGCATTCGACCGATGGAATGTTGGCGTTGTCAGTGCCGTAACAGCGCGCGAGTTTGCGGACCTCCAGACAAATGGCAAGCGCAGCGAGACAGAAATCGAGCCGCTTACCTACTACGGCATCTCCCGCGCACAAAAAGATTTCAACGATGGGAAGCAGGGTATCGGATTCATGTCAACATTCACGCAACGGTTCTTTCAAGATGAACGGCTGAGAGATGAAATCAATGGCGACGCTTTTGTTTTTGGACTCGATGGTTGGACCTTCCTCGATACCAGCAAGACGTACGTTATCACGGGGTGGACGGCGCTTTCTCGTATCGCCGGTAACACCGCGCGAATGCTTTCACTCCAACAAAGCTCGGCGCATTATTTCCAGCGCCCTGATGCATCGCACGTGAGCGTCGATCCATCTGCGACCTCGCTGACGGGATATGCTGGTAGGTTCATGATCAACAAGCAAAAAGGACCAATGAACCTGAATGCCGCCATTGGCTTTGTCAATCCGAAATTCAATTCGAACGACCTCGGCTTTATGTGGCGCAATGATATCATCAACGGCCACATTGCGACCGGCTATCGATGGACAGACCCGACAGAGTACTACCGCTCCTTCAACTTTGCGGTCTCGACCTTTGCCACATTTGATTACGGTGGTAACAAAACATGGCACGGCTATTGGATGACCACCAACATCAACCTTCTGAACTACTACAGTTTCTGGGGTTCCTACGCGTACAATCCCTCGACAATCAACAATAGGAAAACGCGAGGCGGACCTCTCGTGACGTCTCCGAGGGGATGGGAAATTGATTTTGGGGGGAACAGCGATAGCCGCAAGCCTGTTGTGTTCAATGCATTTGGCTCGAGCTATCAAGGTGGTGGGGGAAACAGTTGGTACTCGGAAGTCAACGTTGAATGGAAACCGGCACCGAATGTCTCGCTCAGGATGGGTCCGAGTTTTTCCAAAGACCATACCGAAGCGCAGTGGGTCGGCGCGTTTAACGATCCAACGGCGACGGCAACGTATGGGTATCGGTACGTGTTTGCCTATTTCACAGGAACACAACTTTCTGCCAACATTCGCTTGAATTGGACCTTCACTCCGAAACTGAGCCTACAATTGTTTGCCCAACCGCTTATCTCCAGCGGAGCATACGCGGACTTCAAAGAACTTTCAAAGCCCAAGAGCTACGAGTTCTTGCGCTATGGCGACAATGGTTCAACATTCGACCCGGTGAACTTTGTTGCCGACCCCGATGGTCCTGGCCCAGCAACTCCGATTTCTCTCGGTAATCCGAGCTTCAATTACAAGTCTCTTCGAGGTAACGCTGTTCTTCGGTGGGAATATCGTCCCGGCTCTGCACTGTATGTCGTCTGGACACAAAGTCGGTCGGACTACGAGAATACTGGAAACTTTGAGTTCAACCATTCCGTAGACCGGCTATGGAGCGCCAAGCCGGACAACATTTTCATGGTCAAGTTTACGTATTGGTGGAGTATGTAGAAGATGCGGATACTCACTGATGGTCGCGCCCGCCCGAACGACCGAAGTCACCCGCCTGAACTATTCATTCGGGCAGGTTCGGTCGGGCGGGGATACTCGCGCGTGGGCTGATCGAACGATGCCAGCACATTGGCGGAAATGCTCTCGAAAGGGAGTTTCCCGTTTTCGATCTATCTCTTCTCTTGAAAAAGGTGATCGTCAGGTCTTTGTAAAATACTTTCCCGGCAGCTGCCTCACGAGGCCTTTAAACTCGAGAGAAAGAAGGTTGACCAACGCATCGGTGGGGGAGACGTTGGCGAGCTCGGCGATGGTGTCGATGTGCGTCGGCTCGGTCTGAAGTACATCGAAGATTCTCTGTTCGAAGAGGGTGAGTTCGACCGTTGGTTCGGGCTCACGCTCTTTTTTCAGAAGTCGACTGAGCTGTTGGAATTCTTCCAGCACATCCTCGACGCGCACGACGAGTTTAGCCCGCCCCTCTCTGATGAGCTTGTGCGGACCCTGGCTGCGCTTTTCGTTAATACTTCCCGGTACGGCAAAAACCTCGCGATCCTGGTCGAGCGCCGTCGAAGCCGTTATCATCGCCCCGCCGTCTTCCGCGGATTCGATGATAATGGTGCCGAGCGACAGCCCGCTAATGATGCGATTGCGTCGCGGGAAATTCGGCGCATCCGGTTTTGCGCCCATCGGGAATTCAGAAACCACCGCTCCCCCCTCGGCAATTCGTTCCAGCAGTTTCTTGTTTTCGGGTGGATAGGGCACGTCAAGTCCTGAGCCGATCACAGCGATCGTCCTCCCGCCCGACTTCATTGTTGCTGCATGGACGATCGTGTCGACGCCGCGGGCTAACCCGCTGACGGTCGTGATTCCAAGCTTCGTAAACTCCCTGCTAAATTGTTCAGCGACTTGTTGACCGTATTGAGTCGGGTGTCGTGTTCCGACAATGGCGATGGAGGTATCGTCTGTTATCGAGAATTTTCCCAGGACAAAAAGAAAGGCCGGAGGGTCGTAGATCTTCTTGAGAAGAGCAGGATAGTCTTTGTCCCACATTGTGACAATTCGCCCGGCAATCTTGTTCAATCGCTTAAGCTGGTCCTCTGCGAAGGCCTTTCCGTCTTTGTGGTGGATGATGTTCGAGGCTAACTTTTTATCGATGCCGGGGACGCGGATGAGTTCTCGTGCGGGTGCTTTGAGGACTTCTGAGGGGCCGCCAAAATGAACAACGAGCGATCGGATTTTCAGCGGGCCGATGCGAGGAACGGAGGCGAGGTGGAGTAGGTCGCGAACGTTGAACATGGGGTAATAAAATGTAGAGGCCGATTCACAATCGGCCGGAAACGTGTCCGATTACGAATCGGACTCTACCGACATTCCATCAACAACTGCTATCACAATGGTGTGCACCGGGACATCCTTGCGCTTCAGAATCTGTTGTGCTGCGGCGCCCTCTTGAATCACCAACACTGTATCGCCCACGCCCGCATCGACCCGATCGATCGCGAGCATGTCGCGACCGATCGCTTTACCGCCAAGGT
>CAYJSZ010000011.1:0-40348 GCA_964372545.1 uncultured Ignavibacteriaceae bacterium | reverse complement strand
CGGTGAAAGAAGAGAGTAGACGGTATCACACATAGCTGAAGGTACTAAAGCACCAATGCCAAAAGAAACGCTATTTCTCTGGCATTTGTTTATCAGAATCCCTAAATTTTCTGCGCAATTTTTTCCTGCCACCTTTCATGCCTCAAGAGACGGATGTCAGTATAGTTGAAATGGTTTTTTATCCAAAAAATTCTTAGACTCTTTACACAAAAAGGAGAAGCCATGAGCAAGGATAAGGAAGACACCACGAAGAGCCCTGGGGACATTCACACAGAGTATGGGGAGTTGAAAAAGAAAGCCGAAGAGCAGCATCCCGGAATCAATGAGCTTCTTGAGGTTTATGGAAAGTATCAAGCGGGCATGCAGCAAAATGAGGAGTATTTGCAGCTATATAAGCGAACAGTGGTCTCTTCCACTTCCGACACTTCCACTACTAACCCCCGATGAAGCATGCCCACCTGGGGACAGATTCTCCACGAGCTTCAGCAAGCGCAGCAGAAGTTAGGGCACCCCCCTTTTGACCCTGTTCGCAGGCACTATCTCAAGCTCCTTCACGAGTTCACGAAACGAAATACAATCCTGTACGCTACTAAATGGACTCAGCCTGGTGAAGCAAAACCGGAGTTGATCAGTATTACCGATGAAGATGTCCAGGGATTAATGGAAGTCATTTTCGAAATGAAGGGAAAGGAACTCGACCTCATTGTGCACAGTCCTGGTGGCTCTCCAGAAGCTACAGAAGCTATTGTTACGTATCTTCGGTCAAAGTTTGATGACATACGCGTGATTGTTCCACAAGGTGCCATGTCGGCCGCAACAATGCTTGCTTGCGCTGCAAACAAAATTGTTATGGGAAAACATTCTTTCCTTGGCCCGATAGATCCGCAATTCATCCTCCAAACTCCTTTGGGAATTCAAGTTGTTCCGGCACACGCGATTCTCGATCAATTCAGAAAAGCACAGGAAGAATGTAAGAATCCGCAACTATTGAGTTCTTGGCTTCCCATTCTGAGTCAATTTGGCCCGGCGCTTCTGGTGCAGTGCGAGAATGCAATCAAGCTCGCTCAAGAGCTCGTTACTGCATGGCTTGCTGCCTACATGTTCAAAGACAAGAAACCCAATCCGGCGAAAGAAATTGCTGAAAAACTTTCTAGTCATAGCGACTTTAAAAGTCATGGACGACATATTTTCATTCAAAAAGCGCGCGAACTTGGCCTGAATATAGAAGCTCTTGAAGATAATCATGAATTTCAAGAAAGTGTCCTCTCAGTGTTTCACGCGACGATGCACACGTTTGGTGCAACTCCCGCAGTGAAAATTATTGAGAATCATCTGGGGCGGGCTTTTGTAAAAATCCAAGGTCAAATCGTCATCGAGAGACCCGTCCAGCACCCTTCTTCTCCTCTGTAGCTTGTTGAGGAAAATACACTAAGACACTTCGTCAATAAACTTTCTTTCCTTCAGCTACTAGCAAGGGAGTGACCGATGAAAACCAAATCTACCGTGTTCGTTCTGTCGCTTGCTCTCCTGACCGCATTGCTCTTGAGCGCCGCCGTCGGTCAATCCCCCACAACGGAGCAGGCAAAGCGCCCCATGACGTTCATGGACGTCCTGGAGATGGCCAACGTCGGGAACCCGGCTGTAAGTCCCGACAGCAAATGGATGCTCTACACCAAAACGACGACAGATTGGAAAGCCGCGAAGCGATTTTCCGACATCTACCTTGTTTCGATGGAGCAGGGACTTCCATCAACCCGCCAGATGACCTATACGAAAGATAAGAACGAGACGACGCCGCGCTGGCTGCCGGACGGAAAATCGTTCGTCTTTCTCTCAAACCGCGAAGCGCCGGAATCCCGCTCAGCCATGAGCCAGCTCTACTGGATGCGGCCGGACGGCGGCGAAGCACAGAAAATCTCCGATGCGAAAGAAGGCGTCGGCACCTTCGCCGTCAGTAAGGACGGGATGTGGCTGGCTTACTCCTCCGGCAAAGAAGATGAACTGCAACTGTGGATCATCAACGTCGCTGACGTCGACAAGGGATCCTTCAGCCAGCTCACGAAACGCTCGGCCCCCGTGCAAAGCTGGCAGTTCTCGCCGGACAGCAAGAGGATTTATTTCCTGTCTCCCGACAGCGTTGACAAGCCGAACAAAGAACGGAGAGAGAAGAAGTTCGACGTGCGCGTGCGGAATGAAGAGGCGCCGCCCGTGCATCTCTGGGCGATTGACCTGAGCACGAAGAAAGAATCACGTCTAACGTCGGGCTCTGAATACAGCGTTAGCGATGTGCGCGTGTCGGACGACTCCAAGTGGATAGGCTTCCGTGGAACGCCGAACGACCGGTACGTCCGAACGATTACCGAGGCCGGAACGTACAGCGACCTGTATCTGCTTGAGGGTGCCTCCGGGTCCATCGAGCGGCTCACGAACAATAAAGAGATTGGAGAGAGCGCCCTGAGTTTCTCCCCCGACAGTAAATGGATTGCGTTTTCTGCCTCGGACAACTTTGAGTACTTCCGCAACGGTCGGGTGTACATTCGCGGAGTTGCCGACAAAGCTGGTCTGGCGGGAAAGTGGCGAAAGTTAGGCGAAGGTTTTGACGGCGATGCCTCCGTCAGTTTCTGGTCGGACGACGGCAAGACGATCTATTTCAACGAAGGCTGGCGCGCCACCAATCAGCTCTTCTCACTCTCCGTCGAGACCGGTAAGGTCACGCAGGTCACCAACGTTTCTGGAACCGCATTCGTCCAGCGGGACGACGACACAAAGAGGCTCCTGATCAACTCTTCCGACCCGACGACGCCGCAAAACATCTACACCGTCTCGTCGGTAAACCAACTCGCGAATAAGTCGAGCTGGACACAGCTTACCGACTCCAATCCGCAGGTCGCAAACATCCTCCTCGGCGAGACGGAAGTCGTTCAGTGGAAATCTACCGATGGTCGAATGGTTGAGGGTGTTCTGGTAAAACCTGTCGGCTACGAAAAAGGGAAGCGCTACGGGCTGATCGTACAAATTCATGGGGGACCGGCCGGCGCATCGACGGTCGGATTCAACGCGAGCTACGGAAACTATTCTCACATTTACGCCGCGGCCGGGTATTTCTGTCTTTTACCAAACTATCGCGGCTCGTCGAACTACGGGGAACAATTCAAGATGGAAACCTCCGGCAACTACTTCCGCCGCGGCTACGACGACATCATGACCGGCGTTGATCACTTAATAAAGAGCGGCATGGTCGACGGCGACAAACTGGGAGCGATGGGTTGGAGCGCCGGCGGACATTATTCAAACTGGATCCTCACCCACACCAGCCGCTTCAAGGCGATTTCCTCCGGTGCCGGTACCATGAACTGGACCTCGATGTACGCGCAAAGCGATGTGCAGCGCAACCGGGAGTTCTACTACAAAGGCAAACCTTACGACCGCTTCGAGCATTACTGGGACGTTTCGCCGCTCAAGTACATCAAGAACGCCAGGACCCCGACGCTCATTCACGTGGTCGATGGCGACCCGCGAGTGCCCCGGCCGCAGAGCGAAGAGCTCCACATGGCGCTCAAAAAGTTAGGCGTGCCGACGGAATTCTTCGTCTACCCCGGCAACACGCACGGCATCACCGAGATGCGCAACCAGCTCGTGAAGATGGTGTCGGAGTTCAACTGGATGGAAAAGTGGATCAAGGGAAAGAAAGAATGGTTCACTTGGGATGATTTGTTGAAGACGCTGAAAGAGGAGAAGGAAGAGTCGAAGAAAGAGGTCGCGGATAAGTAAATCAAGGAGTATGACCCCCTGCGTCCCGGCCATTCTGTAGGTCGGGACGCTTCCCCTTTCGGAGAGGGGGACAAAGTTCTTATGGCAACTGTCACGGTAGTCCAACTACGATTACGAGCGGAGACCTATTTCAAAGAGCTGCAGAGGAATATCTGTGCAGAGCTCGAGCGGGTTGATGGCAAGAGACGCTTCCGGGAAGACGAATGGAAACATCCCGAAGAAGGCGGGGGGATAACATGTGCGCTTGAAAACGGCGGCATCTTCGAAAAGGCAGGGGTGAATAGCTCCGCTGTCGCTGGAACACTCAGTGAAACGCTAGCCCACCGACTCAGCGTCAAACCGCAGCGGTTCTTTGCGACCGGCATCTCCCTTGTGCTGCATCCCGAGAGCCCGATGATTCCCACGGTGCATGCGAATTTCCGCTACTTCGAGCTGGAAGACGGTCAATCCTGGTTTGGCGGCGGGGTGGATTTGACGCCGTACTATCTGTTCGACGACGATGCGCGCCATTTTCATTCGGTCTGGAAACGCGCATGCGACCGACACGATCCGGGCTATTACCCGAAGTTCAAGAACTGGTGCGACGAGTACTTCTTCATCAAACATCGCAGCGAAACGCGCGGGATCGGTGGAATCTTCTTCGACTATCTCAAAGGAGACTTCGACACAGTGTTCGCGTTCGTTCAGGATTGCGGCAACTCGTTCTTAGAATCGTTTCTGCCGATTGTTGAACGACGCAAGCAGGAACCGTGGGGTGCACAAGAAAAAGATTGGCAGCTTCTTCGCCGCGGACGCTATGCGGAGTTCAATCTTGTGTACGATCGCGGAACATTGTTCGGCCTCGAAACACAAGGACGCATTGAATCGATTCTCCTGTCGCTCCCTCCTCTTGCGCGCTGGAAGTATGACGTCCGACCTTCTCAAGGATCCCCCGAGGAACGGCTGGTCACAATCTTGCAACGTCCTCAAGATTGGGTCCTATAGTCTCCTCGCCGCTTTTTCTGCATCATTTATGTTTTTGATTTAGTATTTTGTTCTGCCATGCAGCATCTCCCATTCCTCAAAGATTTCGTCATCATTCTGGCCGCCGCGGTGTTGATCATTTTCGCCAGCAGGCCGTTGAAACTCCCCGGCGTCATCGGCTTCCTGCTCACCGGCATGTTGATCGGGCCGTCGGGCTTCAATTTCATTTCCGACAAGCATCAGGTTGAAGTCTTTGCCGAGCTCGGAGTCGTGATGCTGTTATTCTTTATCGGCCTGGAATTCTCTCTCGCTCATCTCCGCACCATCTGGAGGCAATTCTTCCTCGGCGGAGGGCTGCAAGTGCTCGGGACGATTGCAGTGATAGTGGCGCTCTTTAGTGTGGGCGATTTTTCCCTCAGTCAACGAATATTCTTCGGTTGCCTCATCGCGCTGAGCAGCACGGCCATCGTCCTGAAGATGCTGAGCGACCATCGTCAGCTCGATACGCCCCAGGGAAGGTTCGCTCTCGGCGTTCTGCTCTTCCAGGATTTCTGTATCGTGCCGATGATCGTTTTCACGCCGGTCCTCGCGGGAGGTCGGGGAATCTCCTTTGTGAGCATCCTTTCGCGCTTTTCCCTGAGTATTCTGGCCGTTCTTGCGGTCTTTGTCATTGCCCGGTTTGTGATGCCGAAAATCCTGCACCAGGTCTCCCGCACAAGAGTGAGGGAATCGTTTCTCCTCGGCTCGCTCTTGGTCTGTTTGCTCATGGCGCTCGTAACCGCTTCCGTCGGATTCTCGTACGCTCTCGGCGCATTCATCGCCGGCCTCATTATTTCCGAATCCGAATACAGCCACGCCGTCGTCGCTGAAATTGTCTCCTTCCGTGACCTGTTCACCAGTCTCTTCTTCATCTCTGTGGGCATGCTGCTCGATCTGCGATTCGTTGCTGAACAACCCGTTGCGGTGTTCGGGCTTGGTCTTGGTATTTTCATTGTCAAGGCGCTCGCACTCTTCTCTGTTGGCATGATGCTGAAATTCACCGTCCGTGCCGCCACGATCGCTGCGGTGAGTCTTGCGCAGATCGGGGAGTTCTCGTTCGTGCTGGCGCAGGTTGGCCTTGCGGCAGGCTTGCTGGATGAACTCCTCTTCCAACATTTTCTGAGCGCGTCCATCTTCACCATGGTGGTGTCGCCACCGTTAATTGCCTTCGCTCCTACACTCGGCGAAAAGACGCAGAACATTCTGCCCTTTGACCGCGGAAGGACGGAGAAGACTGTAGCCAACATCAAACCTCTGGACAACCACGTGATTATTGTGGGCTATGGGTTGAACGGTCAAAACGTCGTGCGAGTTCTACGCGAAACAGGCATTCCCTACATCATCATCGAGTCTGACGGGGAGCTTGTCCATCGCCTGAATGATGAAGGACATGCGGTCGTGTTCGGTGATGTTACACGAAAGGAAATCCTGGTCAATTGTTTTGTCCATCGTGCGCGCTTGATCGTCTTTGCGATCTCAGACCCGCAGGGGACACGAACTGCCGTGCACTTCGCGCGGATGCTGAATCCCTCAATCTACATCATCGTGAGGACACGATACGTGGTGGAAGTGGATGAGCTCGTGCAGCTTGGGGCGAACCAGGTTATTCCAGAGGAATTCGAGACATCGATCGAAATCTTCACGCGCGTCCTGGACCATTACCATATTCCGCGCAACGTCATCAATGCCCAGATTCAGATCATCCGCGATGAAAACTACAGCATGTTGCGCGGGCTTCCGCAGACGACAGGTGGACTTGACCGCGTCGCGCAATTACTGACCGCAGGAACTTCCGATACATTCCTTGTCACCGACGGTTGTCGGGCTGGGGGCATGACCGTGGGCGAACTCGACATTTCTGGTGTTACCGGCGCATCGCTCATCGCCGTCGTCCACAATGAGATTGCGGCGATCACACCTCCCCCCGAGTACCGGATTCAGCCGGGCGATACGCTCGTCCTTGTCGGAAACCACGCCAATATGGATAAGGCATTCGAGTATCTGTCGAAACCAACCGCGTCAAATAGCCCAGCGTCACGTCCTGAAAATCGAAAGGAGAAGTCGTAGATGTCGAAGAGGATAGCCGTCGTCCTGTTTCAACTCGGTGGGCCGGACTCTCTCGAAACCATTGAACCATTCCTCTACAATCTCTTCTGCGACCCCGACATAATCGACTTTCCCGGCGCGTTTCTCGGACGAAAACTCCTTGCAAAGCTCATCTCGAAGTCTCGCTCAAAGGCAGTCGGCCGGCACTACAAAGAAATCGGCGGCAAGTCTCCCATTCTTGACCTGACCAACCGGCAGGCTTCAGCGCTGGAGGCAAGCCTCAGAAACAAAGGCCTCGACGCCACCGTGTTCGTCGCCATGCGCTACTGGCATCCGTCCACCGAAGAAGTAGTCAGAAAGATCAAGATGGATGGCTACGAGCACATCATGCTGCTGCCTCTCTACCCGCAGTTTTCGAAAGCCACAACGTATTCGAGCATGAATGAATGGAATCGTCAGGCAGGCAGATTAGGCCTCCGCGACACTTCGACTCAGCTCATCTGCTGCTATCCCAACCACCCAGAGATGATCGAGGCATTTGTCGAGAACATCAACGCGGCGTACAGGAGATTTGGCGATGTTCCGGAAGAGGAGGTCGACCTGCTGTTCAGCGCGCACGGTGTGCCGGTTGATTTCATCAACAAGGGCGACCCGTATCAGTTGCAGATTGATGAAACAGTGCGGTGCATCGTCGAGCGAGGCAAATGGGGCTCTCCGCATATTCTCTGTTATCAAAGTAAGGTCGGGCCGCAGGAATGGCTTGGTCCTTCCCTGTTAGACACGATCGAACATCTCGCCAAACAGGGTCGCAAGCGAGTGCTCATTGCACCGATTGCGTTCCTGACCGAGCATATCGAGACGTTACACGAAATCAACATCGAGGCGCGTGAACATGCGTTGCATCTCGGCTTGGAGCAACTTGAGATGATGCCGGCGCTCAACGACCACGCGAAGTTCATCGCGTGCCTCACCGATTTGGTGTTGGCGCGAATTCATTCGACGGTTGACCCGATTTCGAAGTGCGCTAGACTCTGGCAGGAGCGCGCTGACCGGCCGAAGCCGGTGTTGTGTCCGTGGTATGAATGACAGTTTCGAGTTCTGAGTTTAGAGTGTCGAGTTGAACAATGGCAGAAAAAAACGTTGACGTCGCCGTGATAGGCGCTGGAATCTCAGGACTTTGCGTTGCCCATTGGCTCAGCAGGCGCGGGGTCGATGTTCTCGTGCTGGAGAAAGATGCAGAGGTTGGTGGAACAATGAAGTCCGTTCACGATCAGGGATTTCTTGTCGAGACGGGTCCCGGTAGCGCGCTGGAAACAACGCCGCTGATTCAGGAGCTTGTCGAGGATCTTGGATTACGACAGGAGTTCATCTACGCGAACCCCGTCGGCCAAAACCGATTTATCCTTAAGAACGGATTACTCCACGCGCTTCCGCTCAATCCCCTTTCCTTCCTCACAACGCCGCTGTTCTCTCCTTCGGCAAAACTCCGGGTGCTGAAAGAACTGTTTATCGGTCGAGCAACGAAAGAAGAGAGTATCGCGGAATTCGTTGTACGCCGGCTGGGCCGAGAGTTCCTCGACTATGCCATCGACCCGTTCGTCGCCGGTGTCTACGCCGCGAGGCCGGAGCAGTTGAGCGTGCGGGCCGCATTTCCAAAATTGTATGCGCTGGAAGAACGATACGGCGGATTGCTCAAAGGAATGGTCAAAGGTCGAAAGGAGCGGAAGCGGGGGGCGGAAAAAGCAAAAGATCGGGCCAAAACGTTTTCGTTCGTTCATGGAATGCAGCAGCTTCCTCTTGCTCTCGCGAAAGAACTCGGCAGTCGCGTGCTCTGCGATGCCAATGTGACCTCGGTTTCACCGTCAGCAACCAATCAATCGAGTATGCACCGCTATAGGATTGAATACACTCTCAATGGAAGGCCGCAATCAGCAGAGTCCGATGTCGTCGTTCTTTCAACTCCCGCACATGCTGCATCAGCCCTGGTTGCCCCGTTGTCCACTTCAACGTCGGAGCTGCTGTCATCCATCCAGTACGCGCCGGTGGTTTCCCTCTTCATCGGGTTTCGTCGCGAAGAGGTTCCTCACCCGTTGAATGGCTTCGGGTTTCTAATCCCTTCCGTCGAGAGGCGACAGATTCTCGGTTGTTTATGGTCGTCGAGTTTATTCCCGAATCGTGTACCGAACGCCATGGCCGGATTCACTGTTTTCATCGGCGGCTCGCGTCAGCCCGCATTGGTCGATCGCGAAGAAGAATTCTTGCAAATAACGCTGGAAGAATTGAAATCCATTATGCAAATTACGGGAAAACCCGTATATTGGAGAGCCACGAAGTGGCGGAAAGCAATCCCGCAGTATGAATTGGGATACGCGAAGGTGTTGGAGGGGTTGGACCAATTTGAAAGACATCACAAGGGGCTCCTCGTTTGCAGCAATTATCGTGGCGGCATTGCGGTTGGCGATTGTATCAAGAGCGCACACGAAGTGGCCGAGCGTGTTATGGGCTCGCTACCAAGCAGGCAGTGACTGTGCCATGTCGGAGACCCATTATTCTTCACAACAACAGGGAACTGTTATGAGTAAATCGCTTTCCAACGTATGCCGCACGGTCGGTATCACCATGTTGATAGCGTTGCCGTTGATGGCTTGGCAGCAAAAAGACGGGCCGGCGGAAGATAATCTGGCGCCGGCGGATTTCACCAACATCGTCAAAGAGGCATGGACATTCTTAAAGGATGAAACCGAAGCCCTCTTGAACGCCACCGCCAAAAAAACGGAATTTGAAACGACACAGGAGTTTGAGCAACGGGTTGCGGACGCGCGCAAACAGTACCTCGAAAAAGTCGGCAAGTTTTACAAGGACAAGAAGTACGACCAGCGCGAGTTCGGAGTCCTATTCAAGGCGAACCTCGTCTCCTACGATGCCGACAGCCAAACGTACATGTTGACTTCGAAATCGGTGGTGGAGATTCCGTACGATATTCCGTGGCTGCACGTGAGCCTCGACAAGAACGCATTGGTCGCGCTCGCCGATTCCGTTGCCCGCGGGTACCGCAGCACAAGCATGTATTTGAAAATGACCCCTCCGCTGCGGTTCGAAGTGCCGCGCGACCTTGCCAAGAGCGCCAAGACGGATGAAGCGGACTTGTATTTCCGGGTTCGGTTGACGGTCAATACGCTGCAGGAGAATTTCAAGAACGAGGCGCAGATGACCATGTACGCGAACTACATTCAACTCTTCAACCGGAAAACGAACATCGTGTATTGGGAGCAACGGCTCTGAGTTGAACTTAGATGAAAACAAGAACGCCGAGCAGGATATCCTGTCCGGCGTTTTTGTTGTAGACCAGCTTCCTACGCGGCCGCCCTCACTTCTCCGATAATTCACCCTGCATACGGAGGGACAACACAACGTCCTCCTCCGTAATATCGATCAGCTCTCTTACCTCTTCCGGTTTCACCGTCAGCACCGGGCATTTGGCAAACCGTACCACTTTCTCTGCGACACTCCCCATCAGCACATGCCGCAATCCCGTGCGTCCATGCGTGGACATCACGATCAGGTCCGCACCCAACTCTTCAGCCGCATGAACGATCTCCCGCACTGCTGAACCGAACCGCACTTCAATGCGCATACTCCGCGCGACCATGTTGTGATTAATGAGCAGACGCTGAATCGCCTCTACAATCTCCTTGCGTCGTGACGGCTCGGGCTGAAACGGTTTTGCCCCCGACTCTTTCTTTCGGTCGTGCTCTTCCACATACAACGTGACAATCTCTGCATCGAACAGCGTTGCAATCTCCTGGCCGTACTGCACTGCAACCAGCGAGTACACCGACATATCGATGGGAATCAAAATCTTTTTAGGCGCTTTCATAGTGCCCTCCTTGCTGAAAAAAGATCACTCTCTTCCTTGATAAAGTCAACTAACATGCCAGCCAATTCGGCCGGATTTGGAGCGGTTTTGAGAGACTTTCGGAGAGCAGCTTTTTCGTTTCTTCCAAGTTCTAGGAAATCATCCTGCCTTTTCCCCAAAAAAAGGAAGGCTGCCACACAAGATAATGTGCGGCAGCCCTGCTTGCTCGCTGAAGGAGGAGAGAGAAAAAGCGAGCAAGTCACATCATACTCTGCGTTACGGCTCGTAACTTGCGATGATCCCGTTCATGACCTGGCTCCGCGCACGCAGTTCATTGAGCTTAGCAACAATCCGCAGTATAGAGTTGCTGCGCTGTTCTGCAAGGTCCCCAACGAAGGCATGGACGTCCGGATAGTCACACTGTTGCACGATCTGCTCGTAGAATTGCAGTAATGCCATCTCCCGGCGCAGTGCTTCATTCAACAACGCACATGTGTCCCTGCACGCATGGGCGCAATTCAATTCGTGGGAATTCATGGGGACATTCCTCCTCTCGTTATTCGTTCGTGTGTTGCGCATATTCGGCACGGCTCGCGAGTTCTCTTCCCAACTGGAGTGCCTGCTCGTTGAGCGGCAGGAGATGATGATGGCGCTCGGGCAAAGTCTTCTTCAACGCCTCCAGCACGGTCTCGAACGCGACCAACGGCCGCCGGGCAAGAAACGCTCCCAGCATGACCATGTTGGCAACTTGTTTCTTTCCTAACCGGATTGCCTCCTGCACGGCAGGGACTGCAAGAATCTCAATATCGACGCGTGCGGGTTTCCTGATGATGCTAGACTGCTCGTACATGAGCAACCCGTTTGATTTAATGCGCGACTGAAATTTCTCCATCGACGGCTGATTGAAGATGATCCCAGAATCGAATCGCGTTACGATGGGCGAGCTGATACGCGAGGACGAGAGGATGACGATGCAGTTCGCCGTACCGCCGCGCATTTCCGGACCGTACGACGGCATCCAGCTCACTTCATTCCCTTCCATCATCGATGCGTATGCCAGAATTTGGCCGAGGGAGAGAACTCCCTGACCTCCGAAACCAGCGATGATTATTTCCTGTGAATCCATTGTACGCATTCCCCAAACTACTCAAACTTTCGGTTGCCGCCGGAGCTCTTGTCCTTTCACGATGACATAGGAAACGAGAGCAAAGAGGAAAAACACCAGCAGCATCCACGCCACACCCTGCAATGTACCGATGATGCTGGAATAGACTTCGAGAATCCAACGGTCTTGCGTTAATTCCAGCACGGCGCCGTTGTCTCCACGCGGTGTAATGTACTTCTGCAAATCCCAGACGCGCACACCGCTCGAAAGCCCGACGACATACAATGCGAAGATCAAATACTTCGTCCACGCCGCATAGAGATCCTCCGGAATGAGACGCTGGAGGATGTTCTGGACCGGTTTGCGGAACACGCGCGCAAGACCGAAGCAGACAAGAACCGAGACGAAAAAAATAACAAGTAACAAGACGATAAACATGGTCGTGCCTTTCAGTTCCGACTCGCCGACGGGACTTTGAGATCGCCCGGAGGATAGAACGGGAACATGTTCTTTTCCATCCACTCATTCGATTCCTGCGGCGTCATTTTCCATCCCGCGGGACAGTTTGAGACAACTTCAATGAAACAGGTGCCTTTTTTCTGCTGCTGATATTCGAACGCGTTCCGCAGCGCCTTTTTCATCTTGCGGACTGCCGTGGGCGTGTGTACGGCCTGCCGCGTCACGTAGTACGCTCCGGGCAACTGTGCAACAAGCTCCGTAATCTTCAGCGGGTATCCCATCTGCGAGGCCTCACGACCGTACGGCGTGGTGGAAGTGACCATGCCGAGCAGGGTTGTGGGAGCCATCTGCCCGCCCGTCATACCGTAAATCGCGTTGTTGATGAAGACGACAAGAATGTTTTCTCCACGGTTGACGGTGTGGATCGTTTCCGCCGTCCCGATTGCGGCAAGGTCGCCGTCGCCCTGATACGAAAACACATACCGGGCGGGCAACATGCGCTTGATGCCTGTCGCAACTGCAGAAGCCCGGCCGTGCGCCGCTTCCTGCATGTCGATGTTCATATAATTGTACGCGAAGACCGAGCAACCCACCGGCGCAACGCCGATGGTTTGCTCTTGAATCCCAAGTTCATCGACCACTTCCATCATCAGCTTGTGCACTACGCCGTGCCCGCAGCCCGGGCAGTAGTGCATCGGCGTGTCCGTCAGTGTCGGGGGACGACGATACACGAGCTCCATGCCATCGTTGTGCGGCGTGAAATCCATTCGCTCTCCTTAGACTCTCACCAAACGGTAATCCTCGGCCAACACTTCAAGCTCTTCCAGGATTTCTTCCGGCGTAATGATCATTCCCCCCATGCGGCCTTTGAAGCACACTGGACGCCGGCCATTGACTGCCAGTCGAACATCTTCCACCATCTGCCCCGCATTGAGCTCCACCACGAGCACCGAGAAAACATTGCGTGCCAGATTGGAAATGGCGTCGTACGGGAACGGGTACAGGGTAATGGGACGCAGGAGACCGATGCGCAGCCCTTTCTGTCGCGCAAGCTCCATCGCTTTTTGTGCGATGCGAGCCGTGAGACCAAACGCGACGATCAGAACTTCCGCATCGTCCACACCGAACGTCTCGAAGCGGACCTCTTGCTGCATCTCCCGATACTTCGCCTGGAGCTGCAGATTGACCTGTTCCATTTCTTCGGGCTGAATGAAAAGCGAGGTAATGATGTTGCGCTCTCTCCATTTCGGTTTTCCGGTCGTGGCCCACGGCTTTTCAGTCGGCGGCAGCGAACCCGCGGCCGGAAGAACGACTTTCTCCATCATCTGTCCCAACGCTCCATCAGCAAGGATCATCGCAGGATTGCGATATTTTTCCGCAAGCCGAAATCCGTCGAACACAAAATCCGCCATCTCCTGCACAGAGGCAGGCGCGAGGACCAGCAGATGATAATCGCCATGACCGCCGCCTTTCGTTGCCTGGAAATAATCGCCTTGCGACGGCTGAATTGTCCCCAACCCAGGTCCGCCGCGATTCACATTCACCACCAAACACGGCAACTGGGCGGACGCCATGTAGGAGAGTCCCTCCTGCATCAGGCTGATGCCGGGACTGGAAGAAGACGTCATGACGCGCGCGCCGGCACCAGAAGCTCCGTAGATCATGTTGATGGCAGCCAGCTCGCTCTCCGCTTGCAACACGACGCCGCCGCGCTTTGGCACTTCGGCTGCGAGGTACTCTAGCACTTCCGATTGCGGTGTAATGGGATAACCGAAATATCCCTGCAACCCTGCGCGAATTGCGGCTTCTGCAAGCGCTTCGTTGCCTTTCATCAGTCGAGGTTGTTCGGGTTGATGGCCCATGAATTTCTTCTCAAACATTCAGTGCATCACATTCTTATTGGGCATGCTGGACGAGCGGCTCTGCTGCCGCTTGACGTTTCGCGCTGCCTTTCGATTGCCGGTAGACGGTAATCGCCGCCTCGGGGCAGACGAGCGCGCAGTTCACGCAGCCCGTGCAGTTATCCTGCACGAGCACGACGTAGCGATAGCCAATGGCGTTGATTTGATCGGAAAGACCGAGACTCTCTTGCGGGCAGGCGCTGATGCACAGCTCACATCCTTTGCAGATGTTCTGATCGACGACGATCGTGCCGCGAATCATGCGTGCTTCTCCTCCTTGATACGCTTGGGCTATTTCAGCCCGACAGAAATTCACTTCGTCTTCTGAGAAAGGAATTGCAAGCAGTATGCCAGAGGGAGGGGTGAAATTATGGCGGAACAGCGCACCTTCCTGTGGTTAGAATCAACAGATTTAGCACTCTTGGGAATGGACGGCGGCGGTTTTTCCCGATTCTGGTAAGCTTCTGTGGTGGAAGTTGCGATACGCTCAATCGCCGGGATAACGGCTCATCCCGAGCGCTAAGGAAGGGATTGGCAGCCCAACAAACGCGTGGAAGCTGCTCGCCTAGGAGGAAGTCAATTACGCGATTGCCACCTATAGAGGTTTTCATAACAACGGTTCTTGGCTGTTCCTTTACCACCTGACCAATGACGACAGCCTGTTGTCCCAACGGATGTCCCCCCATAGCTCGGAGAGAGGGATAGGACAAGCAAGACGAGCGAAGTCAACAGTCGATTGCGTATTCATCCTTCAAAAAATATTTTTTGAAACGTCACTACATACTTTGATCGATTTGCTCGAACATTCTTAAAGTCTCTAACGCTTCTTGTTCATCTAATTTGCTGATGGCAAAGCCCATGTGCACCGCTTGGTGTATTAACTAAGTAGGTTGATTTTCTTGCAAGCGAAGAGCTGCCACAATCTGTCCCACGGAAATTCCGCCGTCATTCGGCGGGATGCAATGATGCCAGTAGGGTTCAAAACTTGCTTGTCGAAGTCTCTGAATCGCCCCTGTATCATCCGTCGAGGAGAAATGGGTTAATGCCCCCAACCAAACTTCGATGCCGACTACTTTTTTTGGGATGATGCTCGCGCGCGATCGCCTCGACCTTACTGTATGAGGTCGTTCATCAAACTCACTTCGTGCCTCGGTAGGGTCTTTTCTTATCAATTCAAGACCGCTTTTGGTGTGAGGTTAAAACCCCTGTAAAATCTGGTTAGAATTTGTTCCCACGCCCTCAAGGGCGTGGCTATAGCCCCGACCTTCAGGTCGGGGTTACGAAAAACCCCAATAAAAAAGCCCAAGGGCTTCAGCCCTTTCCAATTAGGCGGTCAACTTGAATTATCAAGTCTCGTAAGATCTCTTGTATACAGGATGTTACTGCCGGGATGCTTTCTTCAACCTCTGGAGATAATCCCTCTCCTTCGTTAAAGTTTTTGCCTTCGATGCAAAACAACTTCATGTATGGAGGCAGTTGTTGGAGCGCTCTGGCAAGTTCGATTGCCTGCGCTACACTAACCCGTGAGAGGAAACTTGAAAGAGCTTCGTTGGCTCAGACTCATGTTCAACGTCGAACCAATGGATCGTTCCTGGCGCAGCACCGGAAGAAACAGCATCGACGAGGATAACGACGGAGGCATTCTTCCACAAGGCAAGCAATCGGCCCGGTTCACCATCGCATTCTGTTACCCGAACCTGCTGAATGTTCCGGCCTTTCAATCGCCGAACCGCTGAAAGCCCTGCCCGATCGTCATGCCGACAACGAGTAGAGGCTCTCCACGAACATTCTGCTGTGATGACAAAGCGTATCCTCCGGGTCGCTATTTGATGCCAAGCTTGCTCATGACCTGCTCGTGCACCTGACTTCCGTTCATCATCTCAGATCTCAGATCAGCGGCGAGTTTCTTCACAAGAAGTCTATCCGGCTTCTCCTTTGCAATCTCTTTCTCGATCTTTTCACTAAAGCTTTTGAGGTTTGTGCAGATTTTTTCCAGCGTGGCATATTCTGAGGCGACAAGCTTTAATCGATCTTGGGTCAGGAGTTTTCTTGTTCCCTGCAGTCGTTTTTCCATCGACGCCAAGGATTTGTTAACCTCACCCAAGTGGGCAGCAGCAACGCTCGTATTGAGCTCAGGCGCACTTGCTTCCTCAACGATTCGTTTTGCATGGCCCCGAATAGCTTTACAATCTGTTGTCAAAAGTCCGTGCTGTTGAGCGAGCTCCGTCGTTTGCGCGGCACCTGTTTCCACAATGATCAAGAATGTGACCACGAAACAAAGAGAGTTCATACGTACACCTTCCTTTCAACTGCACCGATCAGATTTTTGGTTCAAGGAGATTAGGGAAGTTCCCAATCTTCGTAAACATGGTGAGGTTCCGCAAAGTGCCCGACGAGCGGCTGGACAAGTCGTTCGTAGTCTCGAAACCTCATCTTGATGCATTCCGTGTGCCTGCATGCGTTGAAGACAATTTCTTCGTCTTCGGCTAGCGACTTTTCGATAATCACCGGTAAGCCGTAGAGATTGCCGAAAGGCGGCATTGCGCCCATCTCACATCCAGGAAAGAGCGAGTTCAGGTCTTCTTCGTGTGCTAAGTGAACCTGGCTCGCCCCAAACGAACGCTTCAACGACCGCTCGCTGATGCGCTGGTCTCCCCGGAGTACAGCCATCCAAAACTTTCCATCGACGGAGACAATCAACGTCTTCGCAAGCTCTTTATCGGGCACGCGGGAAACTGTCGCAACCTCGTGCGCCGTAAACGCCGGTTGATGTTTGATGATTTCAAATGGAATGCCGTTGTTTTCGAGATACTGCACGAGATCGATCATTTTTGCCATAGTGCACCCCCGAATAATTTGAATGAGTGATATGGTAATGCATGAGATTGTTGTTTATTCAGCCTCAAGCTTCAAAAAGTGTGTCGCGCACGAAATACATGGATCGCAATTCCGGATGCTTTGGTCTAACTCTCCAGGGATTTTTTTCTCAGGAACGTTGAGGTGGGTGGAAACATACTGGCGCAGATCTTCTACCGCCAATTCGCACGCCCGAACCCCGAAGAATGCGTACCGGGGCGCGCAAGCCTCAGCATCGGGAGTTAAATCGAAGGTGAGGGAGATGTTGCGAGAATCTCGCGTGGCAGAAAAGAGTTGGAGGACGGGAGGGAAAAGATACTTCTTCCACGAATGGGGGCCAACGGTGAAACCCAGCCACACCTTGCCCTCCGCCGGCGCGATGCGATACGTTCCCGCCTCTTGTCCGTCTGCGTAGCCGCGCGGGAGGTCGTTGGCAGAATGCAATTCATCGATGACACTAGCGCCGTTGCGAAGCGTAGGGCCAACGACGGTGTACTGCATCGCCTGGAGAGCTGTTACGAGAGCATCAAGCCCATCCAGCTCGACTCTGACCGTGGATTCGGCATGTGACATGCATTTACGTCACTCCCGCGTACTCGGAGATCGATTTGAGTTGCTCGGCCGATTCGCCCGAGCTTCTCGTGAATTCGCCCTGCCGCTGAGCTTCGAACACACTCATCGCCGTGATGTTGACGATGTCATTTACATCGTTGCTGGGAATGAGCAGATAGACCGGCTTTCGGATGCCAAGCAAGATCGGGCCGATGGTCGTTGCTCCGCCTAACTTCGTCAACAGTTTGATGGAGATATTCGCCGATGTGAGATCGGGACAGACTAAGACGTTCGCTCCCTCTTTCAGAACGCTGAACGGATACAACTCGGAAATGATGTCGGGCGAGACGGCCGTATCGGCTTGCATTTCGCCGTCGACCATCAACGCGGGATCCTTCTTGCGGGCCAGCGATACTGCGGTCTGTACTTTGCTGGCCAGCGGATGGCCGGTGCTGCCGAAGTTGCTGAAGGAGAGCATTGCCACGCGCGGCTCGATGTTGAACTGTCTCACCTTTTCGGCTGCCAGCAGGGCGATTTCCGCAAGGTCTTCTGCGCTCGGTTCGATATTGACCGTCGCATCCGCAACGAAGATGGTCTGATTCTTGAACACGAGCATGTAGAGACCGGCAATCCTGTTGACGCCGTTTTTCTTGCCGATGATCTGCAGTGCCGGACGAACCGTATCCGGGTAGTGCTGCGTTAGTCCGGAGACGAGGCCATCCGCCTCGCCTTGCCGCACCATCATCATCCCGAAGATGTTGTGCGTCCTCACCAGGCGCTCGGCATCGAAGTGCGTGATGCCTTTCCGCTGTCTCAGAGCATAGAACGCCGTCGCGTATTCTTCGTGCTTCATGGATTTCGACGGATTGAGGATTTCCACTCCGTCCATCTCCAGCCCGAGCTCCTTGATGCGCTGGGTAATGAGCGTTCGGCTTCCGAGGAGAATCGGCGTGGCAATTTTTTCGTCGATGATAATGCGGGCTGCACGGAGGATCTTTTCTTCCTCGCCCTCGGGGAAGACGATTTTTTTCGGCGCTTGCTGCGCGTGATGGATGAAGACGCGCATCACTTCCCGGGATTTCCCGAGGCGTGCTTCGAGGGCGTCGCGATACGCTTCGAAGTCTTTAACCGGTGAGCGAGCAACCCCCGACTCCATCGCGGCGCGTGCGACAGCAGTTGCCTCCCAAATCAGGACACGCGGATCGAACGGCTTCGGAATGATGTACTCGCGCCCAAATTCGATGCGTTTTCCGCCGTACGCCCGGATGACCGAGTCCGGCACATCTTCCTTGGCGAGCTTCGACAGGGCGTGCGCGGCGGCGATTTTCATTTCATCGTTGATCGCCGATGCCCGCACATCCAACGCGCCGCGAAAGATGAACGGGAACCCCAGCACGTTGTTGACCTGATTCGGATAGTCCGACCGGCCCGTTGCCATGATAATATCGTCACGGGCGCTTGTGGCATCTTCGTACGTGATCTCGGGGTCGGGGTTCGCCATCGCAAACACGACGGGCTTGTCCGCCATCGATCTCACCATCTCTTTACCGACGATGCCTTTGACGGAGACTCCGCAGAACACATCCGCTCCTTTCATCGCGTCTGCCAGCGTACGGGCATTGGTCTCGACCGCAAAATAGTCTTTGTACGGATTCATCCCTTCTTTGCGTCCTTTGTACACCACACCCTTCGTATCTACCAACATCATGTTCTCGCGACGCACGCCGAGTTTTTCGTACAACCGCGCACAAGCGATGCCGGCAGCGCCAGCGCCGCTGAACACCACGCGCACCTTCTCGATCTTCTTTCCGGCCACCTCGAGCGCATTCATCAACGCTGCACCGCTGATGATCGCCGTGCCATGCTGGTCGTCATGGAACACCGGAATGCCCATCGTCTTCTTCAGCGTCTCTTCGATGTAGAAGCACTCCGGCGCTTTGATGTCTTCCAAGTTGATGCCGCCGAACGTCGGCTCGAGCAATTGCACCGCCTTGACGATCTCATCGGGGTTGTGCGTGTTCAGCTCAATGTCGTACACATCGATGTCGGCGAAGCGCTTGAAGAGCACGCCCTTCCCTTCCATCACCGGCTTGCTGGCTAACGCGCCGATGTCGCCGAGGCCCAGAACAGCAGTACCGTTGGACACGACGGCGACGAGATTCCCTTTGGCGGTGTAGAGGTACACATCGTCCGGGTTTGCATGGATTTCCAAACATGGCTCGGCAACACCGGGAGTATATGCGAGGGAAAGATCTCGCTGTGTTTGACAGGGTTTGGACGGAACGACCTCGATCTTGCCGCGTCGTCCTTTGGCATGATAGTCTAACGCATCTTGTTTCTGGATCATGGTATTACTCCTCACGAACCGTCCGCCGCTTCTTGCTCGTGCGCGACCGGCAGGCCGGACACAATTCCTGCAGAGGGTTCAGTTTCAATTGTTGTGACGTGATTCGTTTGCCGCAGGCCATACACCTGCCGTAGGTTCCCGCGGTCCATTCTCTCAAAGCGTTTCGCACAAGGTCGAGTTCCGTGTTCTGTCGAACTTTGAGAAGACAGATAGCCGTGGGATTCCCCGCGCATATTTTCACAGCGAGGTCGCATGTCGAGCAAATGTAGGTGTCGCCCTCTTCCAGCGAATTCGCGTGGACGGATGTTTCCACGTTTCTCAGCATAGCGCTCAGCTCTCGCAGCAATTCTGACTGGTTGAAACTCCGGGCAGTATGAAGGCCGGTATCCTTCACGGAACTCTCGTAAGGACTCTTCTACTTGTCAACCTGAATACGGCGTGAAAAGTGGGTACTTTGAACTGATTGCTGTTGTTCCACTGAATTTTTTTGGATAACGGTCAAGTCTACAGGGCGCTTGTATTCGACTGCTCTCTCGATTCCCCCGAAGGGGGAACATACATCAAGTCGGGGCAACGCCCCGATATGCAGAAAACCATCTCCTCACCCTGAAGGGGTGAGAAAAAGCAAGCAGAGAATGTATACATGATCTGCAACTCCTCCCACGATCAAGACAGGTCAGTCCAACTGCTTACACCTACCGCCTCAATACGCATGCATTTGGTTACGGATATTCCTTTCAGCCAGAAAGGCCTGCACTGCCGACAGGCCGGGATAACGGTGTTTTGTTGAAAAGACGATCTGCACCAGCACCTTTGCAAGAGACTGTGGCATGATAGCTCCTTAGTTTTATAGAACCCTTACAGGGTAAGGGAGAAGCGTTGAGGGATTGCCAAGCCGAGGGTAGGAACCCTCGGTTGTCATATCTTGCCCCTTCGGGGCACTCAGTTGTTCCGTCTTCCGCCTTATCGATTCGCTTGGTTCGTAACGTTTGACAGAATTCCTCCTAGAAGATACGCCCAAAACCAGCCCTTTTCAACAAGCATAGCCCTTTCACTCAATTCAAGTGCTGCATAACCACGCCGGATTGAGGTTAAGTAAGAATTGTTCCATCGGAGGGGAGAGAAATCGTTGTAACCAGCTTGATTAACAGCGGGTCGTCGCATCTTCCTTCTCAGAAGTGGGATGGACATCTTCAGCCTTTCACTGATTTGAAACGCTTAAAAAGTCAACAGCCCGCGAGAAGAACATCGTCATCCGGCGGAAAACTGCCACCGCGGTCAGCCGCAAAAGCCGTTGAAGAATCTTTCGATTGGCCTGTAGTAAGTCTTCTGTTGAAAACGATACGGAACGACGAGTGCGTTTTGCTCCAACACCTCGAGAACGCTCACGATCTGTTCGACGGACACGCGCAGAGCATCGGAGAGGTCCGACGATGTCATCGCCCGTCGACGCAGCAGCGCGATGATGACCCCCACATCGATATGCGTTTCCGCCTTTTGCGCTGCATGGGCATACGTGCCAATGATCTCACAACGATCTCCTAACATTTGCTGAATCTCCTTCATTCGTTCTTCTTCGAGCGGCTGCACCCACGACTCGGCGGGCGGCCGAACAACGGTATTGAGTTGAATCTTTTCAGGATTGATTTCCTCGAGAACCTGCTTCATGAGCAACACTTCTTCATCGCTGTCGTTCATTCCCTTCACAAGAAGAATCTCCAGCCAGATTTGGCCCCGATATTCCTGCCGAAAGGTTTTGAGCCCCTGGACCACCGAGCCCACCTGGAGTTTCGGGTGCGGGCGACTGACTTTCAGGAACATTTCGGTTGTGACGGCATCGAGCGAAGGAAGAACGACGTCGGCTTCCAGCAAGTCCCGGCGCACATCTTCAAGGTAGAGGAGCGTGCCGTTCGTGATGACCGCAATGGGAATATCGGTCATCTGCTTGACGGCATGGATCATCTCGCCCAACTTCGAATTCAGCGTCGGTTCGCCGGAGCCAGAAAAGGTGATGAAATCGAGCGCCGGCTTCTCCGCCAGCGCGTCCCGTAGTTCCGCAAGGATATCGTTCGCGGGGAGATATTCCATCCGACGCATCGCTCGTTTGTCCGTCCGCCCCACCTCGCAATACACACAGTCGAGATTGCAGAGCTTCTTGGGAATGACATCCACCCCCAACGACAACCCCAGACGACGCGAGGGCACCGGGCCGAACACGTAGTGGCGCGTCATGAATTGGATTTTCGTCCCGTGGTGAATGGAGGTTTGGTTGGTCATACGGCCTTCCGCGTTACTCTTCTCATCTTTCCCAATTATGAAACCGGGGCAAGCGACGTGGCCTGCTTTTCATTCTGCTTGAACGCTTTCTCCAACTCCTCCTGAAACGCCGGGTGCGCGATGGCGATCAACGCCTCGGCGCGCTGCTGCAAGTTCTTGCCGTGCAGCGATGCGACGCCGTACTCCGTCACCACATAGTGCACATCCGCCCGTGTGGTGACAACGCCGGCGCCGTGCTTGAGCGTCGGGACGATGCGCGAGATCGTGCCGCCTTTTGCGCTGGAGGGCAACGCGATAATCGGCTTGCCGCCTTTGGAATACGCCGCTCCGCGGATGAAATCCACCTGTCCGCCGAAGCCGCTGTAGATCTTCGTGCCGATGGAATCCGAGCATACCTGACCGGTGATGTCTACTTCAATCGCGGAATTGATCGCGATCATCTTGGCGTTCTGCGCCACAATAAATGGATTGTTGGTGTAGTCGCAGGGATGCAGCTCGAAGTACGGGTTGTTGTCGACGTATTCGTACAACTGATCCGATCCGAGGACAAACGTTGCAACCACCTTGCCGGGGTGGAGTGTTTTCTTGAGATTCGTGATAATGCCGCGCTCGATGGCGCGCACCACGCCGTCCGACACCATTTCCGTGTGCATGCCGAGATGTTGAATGCCGTCGAGCTGCAAGAGCACGGCGTCCGGTATACCGCCGATGCCCAACTGGAGCGTCGAGCCGTCCTCGACAAGCCGCGCGATGTGCGAGGCGATCTTCCGTTCGACATCGGAAGACTCCGAGGGCGCGAGCGTCTGCAGCGGCTCGGAACACTCGACAATCGTATGCACACGCGAGACGTGAATAAACACATCGCCCAGCGTTCTCGGCATCCGCTCGTTCACCTGCGCAATGACGATATCCGCGCTTTCCGCTGCCGCCTTGGATGCCGCACATTCGACGCCGAAACTCATGAACCCGTGCTCATCCGGCGGCGAGACATGAATGAACGCAACGTCGAGCGGGATAATTTTGTCCGTAAAAAGCGCAGGGATTTCGGAGAGATGAATCGGAACGTACGCAGACCGCCCTTCCGCGATGGCTTCTCGATCCGCGGGACCGACGAAAAGCGAATTGTGGCGGAAGTGGCGTTCCATGCCCGGCTTCGCCAGCGGATCGTCGCCCAACAACAGCACATGATTGAGTTCAACGTCGAAGAGCGAATCTCTCCGTTGAGCGAGTGCGTTCATCAACAAGAGCGGCGTCGCTGCGTTGCCGCTGATGAAGATCCGGTCTCCCGATTTGACGAACGACACCGCTTCTTCGACAGAGACAACCTTTGATCTATAGTGTGAGAGCCATTTCATGGTAGCCTCATTAGTTCATCGATTCAGCAGCCGTCGCTAACGACCGGGCCAGGTCTTTGTACTGAAGTCCGAGTGCTTTCGATAGCGCCGGTTGTACACAGAAGCCGTCGTAGGTACAGACTCCCCGCGCCAAGCCGTTATCGCTCAAGAGTGCCCGACCCACGCCAAGCTCCGATATCGCCTGCACATAGGGCAAGAGAGCGTTGGTGAGTCCTGCTGAAGCAGTGCGTGGTACAGCGGAGGGAATATTCGGGACACAATAATGAACCACGCCGTGCCGAATAAAAACCGGGTCTGCTAACGTTGTCGGCCTGCTCGTCTCCACGCACCCGCCCTGATCGATCGATGCATCGACGATCACCGATCCGGCCTTCATCTGCCCGACCATCTCTTCTGTCACGAGATAGGGCGTCCGCTCGCCTTTCACCAACACAGCACCGATGAGCACGTCGGCATGTTTAATCGCACGCGCGATGTTGTACTCCGTGACGATACCGGTTGCAACCTTCCACTGGAACAGGTATTCCAATTCGCGCAATCGCGAGAGGTCCTTATCCAACACCGTTACCGCTGCGCCCATGCCGAGCGCAACGCGAGCGGCCGTTCGCCCCACCGTCCCGGCACCGAGTATGACGACGGACGCAGGCGCGATCCCCGGAATGCTGCCGAGCAAGATACCGCGACCGCCGTCACGCGCTTGCAGGTAGTGTCCGGCAATCTGCATGGAAAGCTGGCCGGCAATTTCGCTCATGACCTGCAGCACCGTTAGCTCGCCACGATTGTTCTCAATGAGCTCGTACGCAATAGCCGTTATTTTCTTTTCGATTAGCATCTCGACGACCTTTCGCTTTGATGCGCCGAGGTGCAGAAACGAAAGCAGCACCTGTCCTTCGTCGAAACGTGTCAGATCATCGATAGTCGGCGGAGAAACTTTCAGCACAATGCCGGATCGGTTGATGACTTCCTCCGGGCTGAATCCAATGATCGCGCCCGCTTTTTGATACTCTTCATCCGAAAAGACCGATTGCGAGCCTGCTTGCAGTTGGACGTAGACGGAATGTCCGGCCGAAACCAGCGATCGCACTCCCCCCGGGGAGAGCGCAACCCGTTTTTCGTTGACCAGGTCTTCTTTGAGAATTCCGATGTTCATGATGCACCGTTTCCTTCTCTTTCTAAGGGCAATTTGTTCTCTGAAAAAACTCCAAGACTAATTCTCTGGGAGTGTCACTTCGGTGGCCATTTCCCTCTTGCTGCTTTCTTCTCGTTCAGCCTTTTGACCGACCTCGCCTTTTCCGTTTCGTTGTTGCTTGCCCTTCGATTGGTCTGATGGTTTATCTTCCTGCAACCGCCGCGCAAACGATACCATGAATCCGATCATGACCAGCCCTGCGCCAAGCCAGACGAAATTCATGAACGGTTTCACGCTTGCTTCGATCACGAGCGTTTCAACGCTCTCTGGAACTCCTTCGGACGTCGGAAGGCCGGTGACATTCACTTGAATCGTGGAAGGACTCCCCGCCGAGCCAATCTGCATGCCGAACATTCGGAAGCCGATCAAACCGTTTTTCAGCTTTGCTTCCTTCGGCTCGGCCGCCTGGCCATCCCTGTAGACGGTCGCCGGAACCACTTGCTCTTTCTTTCCATCCTTCTCCACCTGCAACACAGCGCCGATCGAGAACCCACCGCCGCTCGCCATCCCTTCCATACCGTGCGCACCCATATCGAACTTCTCGAAGGTCACGCGATATCCGGCAATCATCTGCGGGACGCCTTTCTTCAATTCAACAAGATCGTGGCTGTGGTCATCTGCAGCGTTTTCTTCTACTGATACCGGTTCGATGTAAAAATCTTTGGCGAAACCGCTCGCGTAATCCGGGTTACGCATTAGGCTGTTGGTATACGTATTCATGAACATGACCGGCTGAAGCTGAAATGCCGCTCCGTCCGCCCGGACATCGACAACAAAGGTCGACTTTCCTTCGTCGTTCTGTTGAGCGCCTTTGTACGTCAGCTCGTGGCCGAGCACGGTGGTCGGTTGATTGAGCGGGAGCGAGGTCGAGACCTTCTGGCCGTACTTGCCCGAGCCGATGATGCCGAGGAAGAGCACGGCGAGGCCGAGATGCGTCAGGGGCCCGCCGACGATGCGGGGATTTTCTTTCGCCAGCACGACAAGCAGCCGCACGCTCGTTGCAAACACAAAGAACGAACTGAAGGCAAACGCGAGCATTTGCCAGTCCTGAACGTTGAACGTGTAGAGGATGATCGTCGCGACAGCAGCGAGAAGCAGGGGAATGCGAGAACGTTTCGCGATCTCTCCCGGTTTCTCCTCCCCCCAGCGAGTAAAGAGACTCAACCCGAGCAAGAGCGAAAGGAGAATGGCAAGCGGCAAGTTCGTCTTATCGTAAAACGACGGCTCGACGGTGGCGTGAGAGACGATGGGCCAGCTCGTGCCGATGAAGATCACCAATGCACTGAGGGCCATTGCGATCGCGCCAAGCGACAGAAATGATTCCCGCGTCCAGGTGCCGACGGGAGTGGCTTGTGACCGTAGCTCCTTCCAACGACGTGCAAGCATCCCCGCACCGAGCCCCGCCATGGCGACGATCCAGGCGACGAGTAATCCGTAGACGAGGTTCCCCGGGTCGACGAAGGAATGAACGGAGGATTCGCCTAAGATTCCGCTCCGTGTCAGAAACGTGCTGTACACGACGAGAAGGAACGATACCAGCGCCAGCACAAAATTTGTTCGTGCAAGCTTTCCGGTTTTCTTTTGAACGAGGAGTGTATGGAGAAGAACGACAACGGTGATCCAGGGAATCAGTGAGGAATTTTCCACCGGGTCCCATCCCCACCAACCGCCCCAGCCGAGAACGCCGTACGCCCAGTAGCCGCCGAGCATCAAGCCCAAACCCAGCGAGAGTGCGCCGAACGCGACCCATGGAAGCGCTGGTGCAATCCATTCGCTATAGCGTTTTCTCCAGAGCGCAGCAATGGCAAACGCAAACGGCACCGCCAGCGATGCAAACCCGATGAAGAGCACGGGCGGGTGTACGATCATCCAAACGTTTTGCAACAGCGGGTTCAGCCCGCGGCCGTCGGTCGGTATCTGACCCGCGGGGATTTGGTCGGGGTAGGCATCCCAGATATATTTGAATGGCGACTTGGCGATGAGCAAGACGAGCAGGAAACTGACGATCAGCATGTAGACCGACATTACTTCGTACTCGACCTTCTTCCGCCGGGTGTACGACTGAAGGACAGCACCGATCAGCACCGCACAAAACGTCCAGAAGAGAAAACTCCCCTCCTGACCCGCCCAGAACGTCGTCACGAGCAGATGCAGCGGAAGAGTCTTATCGCTGTATCCCCAGACAGAGGAATACTCAAACTGATGTCCAAGGATATATGACATCAGCAAGCCTGAAGCGCCAACCACGCTGAGCAGCGCAGCCAGGGAACTTCTACGGGCAAGTGTTGCATTGAAAGACTTTTTCGTTGCCAGATGGTAATACGAGACTGTCGCCACCGCTGCAGCCGCAAAACCAATCCACACAAGAATTGAACCGAGCATTGACTCCTCCTCTGATAGTGTACCATTGTCGAATAACATGAAACTCAGTGATCTAACCTTGGCAAGTTTCGTACCATCTTCCCGCCAAGAGTACTCGGATAAAACGATGAAAATGAAGTCGATAGCAGTAAGGATTACAGAAGTGTTCTTGAGTGTGGGAAGTGGCGAAGGTGATTTCTCAGCTTTGAGAAGAGCGTTCCGTCTTTGTGATGAGATGATTTTCCGAGGGAATAGAAACAGAGAAGGGGACTTAGTCCCCTTCTCTGCGTTGCGGGTGGTAACGCTTCGTCGTTACGGTTTGCGGAGCTCAGCGATGGATGAGCGGAGAAGGTCCAATGCATACCGGGAGTTATGAATACCCTCGCTCAAGTCATGCTCGACGAAGAAGTAGTTGTAGATTGCTCCTGCTTTGATGGCGGGTTTGATCGTCAGCCTTCCGCCGGTCAACTTCACCAGGCCGTAATTCGCGGAAGCCGGATTGTTGTCCAGCCAGCCCTTTGCGACAAGTAGTTGATAGAGCGTATCGAGGTTCGCCTTCACCGCCGTCTGTACGCCGTTATAGTCGATAGTGTTGATGTTCGCATGGCAGCCGGATTGGTTGCAACCGGTCAGCAGCGAGCGATCGGCGCCCTGGAATGTGTACCGCAGGTTCATTGTATGCCCGCCTGCGATTCCGGCTCCCGCCGTTGCATTGGCCATATGGCAGGAGATACATCCTTCCTGCTTGATGATGTTGGAGCTGGCGTGGAAGGAATTGCCGGTGTATGTGTAGCCCGGGAATTTAAATCCACCTTCACCCATCAACATTTGGCCTTGCACACCATAGTGAGAATACCATCGTGAGGTTGTAATGGCGATTGAGTCCGTTGCCGCGGTCTTTGTCGGGTCCGGCTTCGGGTTCATGTCGCGCGTCATGTGGCATTGGGCGCACAAGTTGCCTTTCCCGTAGTTGAAGAGAGCGTTCGGAACGCCGGTGATGTTGGATGCGATCGTCACAGGCGCAGCATTACGCAGCGAGAAATCACCGCGTGAATGCGGTGAATGGCACGCGAAGCAACCCGGCGGGCTTGAATTCACCTGACTGGTAACGGTCTTCCCCAACATCCGTTGCACAAACCCTTCCGTTGTGTGGCAGCCTGCGCACGTGCTGGCATTCCGCTCATAATCGCCGCCATAGGCGTGCTTGGATTTTTCCCATTGATACTTTCGGGCCCACACATTGTAGGTCGAATCTGTGTCCGGGTTGTGGCAATCGGCGCACTTAATGCCCGCGGCAAAGCCTTCGAGGTTCAAGACAGTTGTCTCTCCCGGAGGACCGGCCGGCCCTTCCGGTCCCCGGCAGCCGCCGAGGAGCGCGACAAGGGCAAAGATCATTGTTGCAATGCTAAGTATGATTGAGATTCTTTTCATATCCATCTGCCTCCTGAATCAAAAGTATATCGTGTGCATCTTCAGCGTTTATTGTTTATGAAGCTCACTTCTTTTACAAATCCTGTTCCGTCCCGAATACATTCAGCTTCCCGTTGATATGCTTGGACGCGTTGATAATTCGTAAGCTTGCATCGACCACATCGCCGTGGCAGCTGGCACACGCCAGAACGTTGGGATGCGTACCTCCCTCGGCGGAGGTCTTGGGCAACGCCTGTTCGGCAAGGGTCGGCTTGCTCGGATTCCCGTGGCACGTACCACAGGCGGCGGCAGAAATCGAGAATGCATTCCAGACCAGACTGTAGCTCGTGTTGCCGTTCTTGAAGTTCCCGTGGCAGTACGTGCTACTGCACGATACTGTTTGTGTATTGTAGGCCGGCGTGACTCCTGCCGTCGTTTTGCTTGAAAGCGTGCCGCTAAAGTTGATCTCCGCAGGCAAGGGTGTGTCCACATGGCCCGGGTCGTACATACCGCCGGGAACAAGATGACACTCCAGGCACGATACCTGCCGTGCGCGAGTGGTACCGAGAACGTGGGTTTGATGAGCGCCGACTCCTCGCACCGTGACAGCGGTGTTTCCGCTGAGATCGCGCGGCGGTGCATTGTTGGCGCCACCATGACAGGTTGAGCAATTCTCCGGTCCGGCAGCAGCCGTGTGACATGTCCGGCACGAAACGCCGCTCACGCCGCCCCGATACTCGCCGCCGTGACATGTCTGGCAATTCCCCATCTCCCAATTATTAGCCCGGATAGCTTTGCCGTGGAAATCCAACGAGCTCACCTGCGTCCAGCCTGAGGGATGAACCTTGAGTGCTGTCGGCGTGACGGGCGGCAGATCGTCGCGCAACTCACTGCAGGCGGCAAGCGTCAGAGCGATTGCCACAAGAATCAAGAGAAGACTATGGGGTTTCGAGATATTCATTGCGTTCGCTGATTAACTGTGACAATAGCTGCAGAATCCTTTGCCCTTTATTCCACCCGCACGTGCGTTGGGGTCGGTATGGCAAACAAAGCAAGTCGCGCCGGGGTCACTGTGCCACGGGCCGTTCGTTGCCGCCATGAAGCCTCGCTGATGTGTCTTGGGGTCCGTTCCTTTTACTCCATCCGGGTCGACATGGCAGGTCATACACACCGGGTCGGTTGCCTCCGCTCCGTGACATGATGCGCAGTTTTCAAGATCGCGTCGAGCCATCTGTGCGTGTTTTCCTCCGCCGCTGCCGACACCGATGGTGACAAATCCTGCTTCATTGTGCCACGTCGGCTTGAATGCCAACTGGTTGACGTTCCCGCCGGCTGCGTGACAGGTGGAACAGAACTGTTCCTGTCGATGACAGGTCTGGCAATCCGACGTTTTTCCTTTCGCCGCAATGCCGTGTGTGAATTTGAAATTCAGGTCGTGCACTTTGGTAAGAGCCGAGCTTTGTCCGCGGTCGATCGAAATGAGGCGTGGCGTGCGCGGAGTCGTGAGATCCCGCCCGGTTTTGTCGACTTTTGTCAGGTTCGCGCCGGTGTGACAGTCGTTGCAGGTCTCTTGCGTGTGGCATGTTGCGCAGCTTGCGTCTGCCGTGCGAGCAAAGCGTTTATGCTCGCGCAGGAAATCCGTCCGGTCATGATTGGCGGGCCGCAAGCCGGTAAAATTCGTATGGCAACTTTCGCAGGCGTTGGTAGCCTGTACATTGTTATGACAGGTGTTGCAGCTTGCCATGGCGGGAACGAGCTCTCCAACAAATTCCTTCTTGGCATCAAGATTCGTGTGGCAGGTCTCGCACGCAATCTGTTGTATGCCGGCATGTTGTTCGTGCGAGAAGGTCAGCTCTCGCGCCGGTGTTTGCAGGGCAGAATAGGTCGTCGGGTCGTTGCTGGTGTGGCAGAAGGTGCAGTTCTGGTTGAGCTGCTCTTCATGGCAGGTCTGGCAATTGGCTTTCTTGCTCAGGAGATTATCCGACGAAACCTTGCTACGTGGGGCGGCATCGTGGCATTCAACGCATTGCAGACCCGCGCCCTCCACGTGGGTTGCGTGAGAGAACTTTATTCCCACGGGCTGCTGTTGTCGTGCGGGAATCTCCCCCGAGCGTGTCATGATGGTAAAGCCGACAACCAAAATCATCAACACGACCGCTGTGAAATAAAGTCTGTAGACAGAGAACTCGGGGGGTTGACCTGAAGTATTCATAGCTCTTAGAAGAGATTGAGCTGCTGACTGATCACGTAGCTTGCACGAATGAACAGCCGCACGTCGTTCTGATAGATTTTATTCTGAATCCACTGCACCTGCGTATCCATTGAGAGCATAGCCCACGGGCGATACACCACTCCCCCGGCAATGCTCAACGCATTTTCTAAGTCGGCATTCTCACTGAGTTTGTACTGGGCGTAGCTGAGCAGCAACGTCGGCGTCAGCATGCGATCGAACAGGGGATATCCGGCGCTCAACGACGCCCCGCTTAACTCGCCACCGTACCCGAGATTGCGTGTGAGGCTCAGCGCACCGTACGAGCCGCTGACTCCTACCGTTATCCGTCGTGAGCTTTCATCGCCGTAGGACACAGAGCCAAACTTTCCAAAAATTTGCCCAAAGACCTGCGACGGCTTCTTGAAGGCGTACTCAAGTCCGACCTCGTACTCATTCAGCGTATTGTACGCGAAGACCGAGAATATCGAATTGTACGACAGCCTGGGCTCGCGGTAGATGTATTCACCCGTAACGCCGAGCTGGTCGAGGACTCGTACGCGGGTGAACAATTGTAGGCGCGAGGTTTTTTCAAATTTCATATCGTAATCGTATCGAGCGTATCCTGAAATCATCCCGCCGAACTCAACATTCACATCTCCGCTCAAGAACTCCTCTGCCGAGGCGCTTGGTCTTATCTCGATGCGGTAGGGATTAAAGAGCGAATCGCGCCGAATCGCAGAATACGCTTCGGGTTGGATGTTCTTGCGAACATAACTCACAGAAAGCCTGGCTTCGTCGAGCGGGCTGACGATGACCTGTCCGCCGGTCATGAAATTATTCTTCTTGTCGCCGATTAACTCCACCTTCTGCATCGGAGGAGGAAGAATCCCATAGTATCCTACGACGCGGATTTTTGAGTCCCAGAACTTCACCGACGCCAATCCGCCATCCATACTTCCTACGCCGACACCCGCAAATACTGTCTGGCGACCGACGGAGATATCGAGAAGGTCGGCAAGGTTCGACGCCTTGAGATAAAAATTGTAGAGCCGGAACTGCGGGTCGTATTTCACGGGACCCACGAGGTCGTTAAAGCCCTGAACGTACGTATGGAGCGAGAGATGTTTTCCTGCGAGGGAAAATTGAATTGTTTGGTGTCCGTAGAAATGATTGGACGACTGGCCAACGCTATCTTGCCGTTGCCAGGCAAAGCCCGAGGTGACGAAGCGTGCCTGAAACAACTGGGCAACTGCCGACGAAGATGCAAGAGCGAAGCCAAGGAATACGAGGATGGTTTTTTTCATGAGACTATCCGCCCGGTATCGCTAGCTGTAAGAACAATAAACGTACCGCGTGATGATGTTCTCTTCAGCCTCAAAAATGTGCTCAGAAGTAAGCCGAAAAGGAAATCATAACCTCCCATTCGCAACAAGGGGAATCTTTCAGGGCGGAGCTTCTATTTTTTGGGAATCGCCGACGCAATGCCGGCAGCAGCTTTTTCAGTCTGTGAATAGTAAGAAAAAGCACGAGCTGTGAAACAAGAACCTGTCGTCAACTCTTAGAAAAAAGAAGAGAAAGAAGTCTGGATTGATGGGACAACCGGAAAGGAGAGTGTCCTGTCTCCTCCCTTTTCCATGTGGTGAGTATCCTCGGAGGAGACCTTGAAAAAGCAAACGGCGCTCTCACAACTGAAAGCGCCGTTCTTCTCGCTTGAACTGGAGCCAGATTTGTAACTACTCAGCGTCTTCACCACAGATGGCACACCGATTCACCCCGTGAGATACTGGTTACATGTTTCAATGAGCAAAGAGAATGGAGGGGATGTATCTCACGGGGAGACACGGATAGTAGATTATCAAATGCGCTCTTTTCTTTTGCAACGTGCTGGACGAATGACGTTATGGGTTAGTTCTTGAAAACAATTCAATCTTCTTGCCTTTATCGGTGGTTGTCCGTGTGCCCCGGCTTGTCGGGGTGGTAAGAAAAAACTCCATTGCCTCCCGGCGCTGAGTAATTACCCATATTTTTACTTTCGCTTCAGATCGCGTTCGTCATATCCCAGGAAAATCTGTCGCGGTCGCGCGATTTTTTGCTCCGGGTCGGTGAGCATCTCTTCCCACTGCGCCAGCCAGCCCGACATACGCGGGATGGCAAAGAGCACCGGGAATATGTCCACCGGGAATTTCATCGCCTGGTAAATCAGTCCGGAATAAAAGTCCACATTGGGATAGAGCTTGCGCTTGACAAAATACTCGTCTTCCAGCGCAATCCGCTCTAACTCCAGCGCGATGTCAAGTTTGGGATTACGGCCAGTCACCCCGAACACTTCGTCCGCCATCCGTTTGATGATCTTCGCGCGCGGGTCGTAGTTCTTATACACGCGGTGGCCGAAGCCCATCAACTTTCCTTTGCCTTCCTTCACGTCCTTGATGAATGCCGGCACGCGATCCTTCGAGCCGATCTGGTCCAGCATCCGCAGCACGGCTTCGTTTGCGCCGCCGTGCAACGGCCCATACAACGCCGCTGCTGCACCGGCCGATGCGCAGTACGGATCCACCTGAGAGCTGCCGATGGAGCGCATAGCGTTCGCGCTGCAATTCTGCTCATGGTCCGCGTGAAGAATGAACAGCACTTCGAGCGCGCGGGCAAGTGTGGGATTCGGGCTGTACTTCATCTCCGCCACCTTGAACATCATGCTGAGAAAATTTTCCGTGTAGGAGAGATCGTTATCCGGATAGACGTACGGCATACCGAGACTGTTTCGGTACGCGAATGCGGCGATCGTTGGGACTTTGCCGATGAGTCGCCAGACTTGCTTTCTGCGGATTTCGGGGTCGAGCACCTGCTTTGCTTCTGGATAAAATGTCGAGAGCGCAGCGAGCGTGCTGACAAAAATCCCCATCGGGTGCGCGTCATAGCGGAAGCCTTCCATCAGGCGCTTCACGTTCTCGTGCAAGAAGGTGTGCAGCCGGATGTGTTCCGTCCATTCATCGAGCTGCGACTTTGTGGGCATCTCCCCGTAGAGGACCAGATACGCGACCTCAAGATACGTACATGTCTCTGCCAACTGCTCAATCGGGTATCCCCGGTACCGCAGGATGCCTTTGTCTCCATCGATGAACGTGATGCGGCTCTTGCACGACGCCGTGTTCATGAACGCCGGGTCGTAGGCCATCATGCCGAAATCGTCCTCGTTCACCTTGATTTGCCGAAGGTCCATCGCCTTGATGGTATCATACGCAATCGGTAGCTCGTACTGCTTGCCGGTCCGCGTGTCGGTGACCTTCAGCGTGTCGATTTTCGTTCCCTCTCCATTCTTCTTTTCCTTCTCGACAGCTTGTTTCGTTTCCATGGTTATTCTCCTTGAATGCCGGGCTTGCCCGGTGAGATTTTACTTCCTCGAGGGTAGTGGTTGGGCACTCAGATTTGCTTGAAACAACAACGGCGCCGGCTACTTCCTGCAGCGCCGTGGAGACATCGTTGTCTGTGAGTTGTTACACCTTTCTCATCCTGCCTTTGGCACAGGATGCTTAATCTTGTCCCAATATTCCTTGAACTTGAATTCTTTGTAGGAAGGACTCTTGGGATTGTGACAGGTTTTGCAGTACGCTTCGATGGCCGCTTCATCCTTAAATTCCCTCATCCCGGCCGCGATGGATTTTGCCTTGTCCTTCATGATCGTCAGGTTCTTATACGCGGAACCGGCGCCGTGGCACGTTTCGCATTGCACGCCATCCTTTGTGTCAAAGGTCTTTTCAACCAGCTTCGCATCGGCCGTGACCACGTGGCATTCGAGACACTCGGGCGATTCGGCGGCGGGCTTGGAAAGTCCTTTGGCTTTCGCGACCTCGTTCGCCTTTGCCGTCGTGAGTGTTTTGTACGCCTCGGCGTGCTTGCTCTTCTGCCACACATCGAACTGCTTGCCCTGCTTCTCCGTCGCATGGCACGGTCGGCATACCTTCACGCCAACGTATTTGTTCTGACCGAACGCCGTGCTGAAAAAGAACATCGTGCACACCAGCATAAGTAATGGACTGAGTCTTCTCATCGTTGCCTCCTCTGTTAGTGAACCGGGTGAGAATTTTCTCTTCGCTGCTTTGCTTCCAAACGCCGCACGTAGAGAAAGAGTGAAAACGCAAATACCGTGATGATGAGCGTCGCTATGCCAAGGCCGATGCGCCGGAAAAAGTATTCTTCGATCGCCTGATTCGCCTCATCCGAGACGACCGACGCCGTGCTGAGGCCTTGTTGCACGACTTCATGAAACTTGGGCTCGTTGAAGGCATGCACCATAGTACGGGACTGCAGCCTTGCCTGCCGCGCATCCCGCAATTTGAACTTTGCCTCGCCAATTTCCATCCCTTTCTGCTCGGCGTCGTCGACAAGGGCGGACGCGTGTACGATGGTCAGCTCAAGGCTGTCGATTTGCGCTCGCATGGACTGCGCCGCAACAAATCCCTTGACATTGTCTTTGTCGGAGTGGCATCGGCTGCACACGGCTTCTTTCGTCACGCCGAGCAGTTGATTCGTCGCCGCAATGATCGCATGATTGCCATGGCACGTTTCACACTCGGGAAGTTTACGGTCGTCGAACGCTTTCTTGTGCGGGCTTGCGGAGAACAGGTCGGCATTGAGCGCGTGGCACGTGCCGCACACTTTGGAAATGGAGCTGATTCCCGGCGGCGTTGCACCGTGATTGCCATGACAGGAATTGCATGCCGGCGCGCCGACATCCTTCTTCACCAGCAACGCATTGCCGTGAACGCTGGAGACAAATTTTTCGAACTGGTCAGTCGGAATCTTGTACCCCTTCATGTACTCTGCATGGCTGTGGCAGGTCGCGCATGTTTGAGGGATGTTCGTTGGGTACACTTTCGATTTCGTGTCCTTCGCGGAACGAATGTCATGGCTTCCGTGGCAGCTCGCACACTCAGCCACTTTCGGGTCGCCTTTCGCGTTGCGCTGACCGTGCACGCTCGTTCGGTATTTGTCGAGCTGGTCCACGGCGAGAGACGGGTTGTACGAGCGCATGAAGGCAGGGTCGGAGTGACATTTCGCGCAAGTACGGACGACATTCAGCGGGGAGACAGGAGAAGCAGAATTCTTCACCGGGACAATGCCGTGCGCTTGATGGCAGGTGGTGCACTGAGCAATATGTTCTTTGGCGGAGAGGGAAAGTTTTCCATGCACGCTCGCTTGCAGCATCTCCCACTGGTTGGTCGGGAGTTTCGAGCCGAAACTCTTCATCGTTTCCGCATCGGAATGACACGCTGCGCAGGCTTTCGAAATATCATCGCCTTTCGGCACACCATGGAATCCCTTCGACTGATCCATCGCCACCTCCATCTCATCCGACTGGGAATTCCCGCCGTGGCATGCCGCGCACGAAATTCCTTTCTTGAAATGAACGTCGTGTTTGAAGAGCTCGGAGGGCTTGTCCCCGATCGATTCATGGCAGGTGTAGCACTTGTCTTGCGCGAACACTGGCGTCGCCCGGAGGAAACAGGAAATGAGACAACCCAGGACGATGGAAGTGAAGGGTCTCATGCTAACCACCCGACGATGGTAAAGAGAATAATATAGAGCACGGCGAACAGTCCGAGGTAATTGACGAAACGATTTTGTTCACCGCGGTCGCTCTTCCGGTCCCAGAAGGGAACGAGTGTCCACAGCACCCCGGCGACGCCAAACAGAAGAATGCCGAGTACTTCGCCATCGATAAACCAGACCTGCGCCGGAACATATTTGAGCGTCTGGAACATATAGAGAAAATACCACTCCGGCTTGATGCCCGCGGGTGCCGATGCGAAGAGGTCGGCTTTGGTGCCAAGCTCCCAGGGAAAAAACACGGCGAGAATCGCGAGCAGATTCAGGACGATGAGCCACAGAAGAAGATCGCGCAACAAGAAATTCGGGAAGAAGGGCATGGTTTTGCGCTCTGCGGGGGGCGAATTCTCCAACCCGAGCGGCTCACTCATCCCCTGCCGTTGCACCAGAACAAGGTGAATCCCAAGCAACACCGTGAAGATTCCCGGCAGTACCGCGACATGGAATCCAAAGAAGCGTGAGAGCGTCGCGCCGGTCACGTCTTCGCCGCCGCGCAGGAAGATCATCAGCGGTTTTCCGATGAGCGGAACGACGCCGGCGATGTCCGTGCCGACTTTCGTCGCGAAGAAGGCAAGCTCGTTCCACGGCAACAAGTAACCGCTGAAACCAAATCCCAGCGCGAGGAAAAACATCAGCATGCCGGTGAGCCAGGTAATCTCGCGCGGCTTGCGGTACGCTTTTTCAAAGTAGACGCTGAACATGTGAATCATCGCGGTGAGGATGAAGAGGTTCGCCGCCCAGCTATGGATGGAGCGAATCAGCCAGCCGAAGGAGACTTTCGACATGATGAAGTGAATGCTCTCGAACGCAAGCTCTTCGCTTCCCTTGTAATAGAGCAGGAGAAGAATTCCCGTGACAACCTGGATGATAAAGAGAAAAAGCGAAACACCGCCGAAGTAATACCAGACAGAGTGCGGGTGCACAGGTACATACTTCTTCCCCATGAATTCAACTAGCCCGCGCAGCTCAACGCGCTCGTCGATCCAGGTATAGAGTCTCTTCCAGAATGTCATGAGGCCTTCTTGGAAATAAGGATTTCGTCTCCTTGAACGACGACCCGGAATTCATCCAACGGTCGCGGCGGAGGACCCGACACGTTGCGTCCGTTGAGGTCGTACTTCCCGTTATGGCATGCACACCAGATCATCCCCATGTCTTTGCGAAATTGCACGGTACAGTCCAGGTGGGTGCAGGTTGCGCTAAATGCCCGCAACTCGTCGTTGGCGGTGCGAATGAGAATCACGGGTTTTGTTCCAAACTTCACAATCATTCCGGACTCTTTTCCGATATCGCCTAACTTACCGGCCTTGACACTCGTGACCTCCACCTCTGCTTGCTTCGGCGGCTTCATGTAAGCGAGGATAGGATAAAAGACGGCAGCCACCCAGGCAAGCGCGCTGCCGCCTAAGAGATACTGCAGAAAATCTCTTTTGCTTTTCTGGTAGGGCTGTTCCGGATTCTCGTTCATCGTCATTGGCTGTTATGGCAATCGCTGCAGTTCATTTCCTTCCACGCATCGCCGATGTCGACAGGATGGCGGTACTCAATACCGCCGAGCGAGAGGCGAAGCTTGTCGTGCTCGAATTGCTGGGCAAGAATCGTGTGGCAGACGTTGCAGTCGCGCGAGAGTACCTTGCCGTCATCGGAAACATGCTTTCCGTCGTGACAGCGGAAGCAGCCCGGATAGTACATGTGCCCGATGTTGTCGGGAAAGCGCTTCCAGCTCACTTTCATTTCGGGGAAGTAATTGCGCTCGAAGATTTTCTGTACCTCCGTCACAGTTCTCGCGATTGCCTCAGCCTTCTTTGTGGCAATTTCCCGGTGGTTCTTTTGGTAGTACTCTTCGATCGACGTTTTGATGCTGTCAAGGCCGGCTTGTTTTGAGCTGTAGGGTTTCTCTAACGCTTCGACGGCAATGCTTTTGACATTCGGCAGCTCAGGATCCACCCACCCCAATGCCATCACGTGATTGACCGAGCTTGCCGGCGGATGATAGATGTGCGTCGGTCGATTGTGGCAGTCGATGCAGTCCATGCGGCGACTGGAGAGTCTCTGCAATTCCTCGTCGTTCAGCGTGTTGTCGGTACTTCGGTAGATTCGCTCAATTCCATCCGGATGTTTGACGCGGACCCACGGGATGACCTGTCTCGTTGAATCAGCCGGAATGTACATCACCTCGTTGTTGATGTTCATATGCCAGTGGATGCCCGAGGTCGGTCCGGCTTCGATGTTCCCCCCGCCGATTTTCATCAGCAGATTCAAATTCCATTTTGTATTCTTCTCGTCGGACAGAAAGTACGTGTTGACGTGCTGCTTCTCGCTGAAAAAATGTTTCGGCCAGTGGCACTGCTCGCATGTTTCCTGGGCCGGCCGCAGGTTTTCGATCGGCGTCGGAATGGGGCGCGGGTACAGGTTGAACGTCGTTGCGTAGACCTGGTACGCGCCTGACAGCTTCGACCGCACGAACCAGCCAGCCCCCGGACCGATGTGGCACTTGACGCACCCCACGCGTGCGTGGGGAGAAAACTGGTAGGCGGTGTACTCCGGATGCATCACCGCATGGCACGTTTCACCGCAGAATTGGTCGGAGTCGGTGTACTCGTACGCTTTGAAACTGCCGAAGGCGGAGAACATCAGGAGAAGAATGGTGCCCACGGAAAAAAACGTGAACGCGGTGCGGTGGCGCGGGTTATTCAAATCGATTTGGGGAAGGTGCAGGCCGGTCGGTTTTCCTTCCCGTTGCCGCTTATGCTCACGCCAAATTCCGAGTGCAATGAGAAAAATACCAAAGAGGAGAATCGCCGGAAGGATCACGAACGCAATGATGCCCATGTAGGGCTTCTGTTCCTCGGAGAAGAACTCCAACACCATGAGAAACAGAATGAGCCCGAAACTGATCAAGGCTATTGCGGAACCGACGAGCGTAATGATGTTGTAGAAGGAAGCGGGGAAGATTCTCCTCATGAAGGGTCTGCCTCACCGAGAGTTTGCAGAAGTTGTGGTTGGTTGGAAGTATTCATGCCGTTGAATTCTTCTACACGTTCGAAAATAAACAGCTTCCCCCTGAAAGGCAACTGCAACCTTTATGCCACGTACGACCAGTCGGGAGCTCATCTCACGCGTCGGTTTTTGCACGAAATTCAAACGTTCCTCATCCTGCGTTCTCAAGACTTGAATCGTTGAATTCTTCACCTTCTAAGATGTGGGAATCTTTGGGATTTCACTTCCTCGGCGATCTTCTGCGCGGGATTTACGTCAAGTTTCCACCGCCGCTTCTTGCCGTTGTACTTCCTTTATCGTCTTGACGATGAGGGGGAAGTAGAGATCGAGTGGGCAGTTAGGCGTTCCACGCAACTTGCAGCTCCCGTCCTGATTCTCGCGGCAGGAGACGCAGATGACAGTGTGAAACTCGTGCACGTAGTCATGCAACATGGTGCTGTCGATCGTCTTCACGATGCTGACGACTTCCGGAAAGAAACGGTTGAGCGCACAATCCTCAAAGACGCCGATACTGCAAATACCCCGTCCCGAATGTTCCATGCACTGCATGCAGACCTCTGTGGCGATAGCTACCTGATAACGATCGAGCATGGGATTGGTCCTCCTCTGAGTGTTCCATAAACGTTCTTTCCGGTTAAGCCGTCAGCTTGCCCGCCCCGATGCTTTGCATTGGGGAGCGATTGGTTTCGCGGCCATCATATCGTTACTGATTTTAATATGTCTTTTGCTCTTTTTTGATCTCGTCTGTTAACGGCAAGATTTACTCCAGACGTTACATGGAAATTCGGTTGCATTCCACCGACATCATCTTTGATAATCAAAGATTTGATTCCCTCCGATTCGAGATGAGCCTTGGCAACCTGAGCATCCATGTCGCTGCTGAACGTTCTAATGGTTATGAGATCATCATTCTTCGTCATGGCATTTCTCCTCGGTAACCACCTATTCTCTGCTTAGGTTGCTATGATGCCACAACCTCGTTTGTGCGCTCTTGTTCGATGAACTCCTCGATGAGCCGATCGTCCGCCAACGCTGTCTCGAT
>CAYJSZ010000010.1:0-40588 GCA_964372545.1 uncultured Ignavibacteriaceae bacterium | reverse complement strand
GTGCAGTTTACGAGGATTCCCCTTCGCTGAAGCTCATCAACAACCGGCTGACCTTCACTTTTCAATTCAATCCCCAACATGCAGCCGAACCCACGTACGTCTGCAACGACCGTTGGGAGATCGTGTTGCATCTGCACGAATGCTGACTTCAAGTACTCGCCAACTACAGCGGCGTTTTTCATGAGACCATTTTCGAGAATCTCTTCCAACACGACAAGGCCGGCGGCGCAAGCCACCGGATTGCCGCCGAACGTTGTCCCGTGAACGCCATACGTGAGGACCTCTGCAACACGCTCGTTGCCAAGAAACGCGCCAAGCGGAAGTCCACCGCCAAGCGGCTTTGCTATAACAACAACATCCGGTCGGAGGTCAAAGTGTTCAAAGCCGAAAAACTTTCCCGTTCTGCCAAGACCCGATTGAATCTCATCTGCGATGATCAGAAATCCGTATTTCTCGCGCAGCGACTTCAGCTCAGCAACAAACTCCGCGCTCACCACATTGACCCCGCCTTCTCCTTGAATAAATTCAAGCACTACACCTAACGTACGGTCGTTGACTGTGCTTCTCAACCCTTGAACATCGTTAAACGTGATGTGGCCAGTGTTGGGGAGGAACGGCTCGTACCCTTCGCGATATTTCGGTCGCTCGGTAAGCGAGAGTGCTCCCATCGTGCGGCCGTGGAAGGAATTCGACAACCCAAGAAGGTCGATCTTCCCATTGTTCTTTCCCCATTTGCGCGCCAGCTTGATGGCACCTTCGATGGCCTCGGTGCCGCTGTTGGTAAAAAACAATCGCTGGTATCCTGATGCCGCGATGAGCTTCTCTGCAAGACGGACCTGCGGCTCCTGAACGTAATAGTTAGAAAGGTGAACATATTTGTTGATCTGCTGAACAATCGCTTCGTTGACACGGGGATGATTATACCCAAGCGAGTTCACCGCAAGGCCGCCGAAGAAGTCAAGGTAACGCTTCCCCTCGCGGTCGTACAGGTAACACCCGTCGCCTCGCTCGATGTCCAGCGAAAGACGTTTGTAGGTTTGGAAAAAATACCTGTGTTCCTTGTCGAACAGAGTGCTCGCCACGGGAAGACCTATCGGTAACGTTGAGAGAAGAGGTTGAAAAGGAATTTCACGTTTGATTCGAGCTCTTCGAAGGAACCGTTATTGCGGAGAACATAATCCGCGCGCTGAAGTTTCTTCTGTTGAGTCCACTGCGCCTTCATCCGCTTGCGAACCTCCTCGGGTCTCATGCGATCACGATCGACAACCCGTTGAACCCGAACATCCTCGTCGGCATCCACGACAATGACGGCGTCCAACGTTCGTTCTAGTCCGGCCTCATACATGAGGGCTGCTTCCACAAGGACGAAGGGAATTCGATCGCTGTGCTGTCGAATGCGACGGTCGAGCTCTTTTTCGACTTCTGGGTGGACAATGGCATTGAGCTGTTTTTGCAGTGTGCGTTGAGAAAAAATGAGCGAGGCAACATAGGGACGATTCAGTGTCCCATCGGGCCGATACGATTCCTGCCCTAGGAGTGCAATGATCGCGCGCCTGATCCGCGGGTTGGAATCGGAAATTTCGCGGGCGATCTCGTCGGCGGAGAACACCCTCACACCAAGCCTCCCGAACTGCGCACACACAGAAGATTTCCCGCTCCCGATTCCGCCGGTCACTCCGATGCGCGCAATGTGAGATGAATTCCTGGTCAACGGCCGCGTTCTTTTCGAAAGATTATTTGGCGTAGGAGACCGAACGAAACTCGCGAATCACCATCACCTTGATCTGTCCCGGGTAATCCATCTCTTGCTGGATTTTGTTGGCGATGTCGTGCGAAAGCTGATCGGCTTTTGCATCGTCGAGCTTTTCATAGTTGACAATCACCCGTACCTCGCGGCCTGCCTGAATGGCGTATGTATTCAGCACGCCTTCGAAGGATTTCGCAATATGCTCGAGCTTTTCCAGACGCTTGATGTATTCTTCAACGGACTCACGCCGGGCACCCGGACGCGCGCCGCTGATGGCGTCGGCTGCTTGCACCAGCGCTGCAATCGGGTGTTCCATCGGAATATCCTCATGGTGCGAGCCAACGGCGTTGCAGACAATCGCGTGCTCGTTATACTTCTTGCAGAGCTCGTAGCCGATGAGTGCGTGCGGGCCTTCGACGCTGCGGTCGACTGTTTTTCCAATATCATGCAATAAACCAGCGCGCTTTGCTAAGACCGGATCGAGGCGAAGCTCGGACGCCATGATTCCCATGAGCATAGCCACTTCAATGCTGTGTTGGAGGAGATTCTGCCCGTAACTCGAGCGATATTTCATTCTTCCGATGTGCTTGATAATTTCCTGATGCGCGCCGTGCAGCCCGACCTCGAGCAACGCATTCTCGCCGGTTCGGAGGACCTCCTCTTCCAACTCTTTCCGTACCTTGTCAACCACTTCCTCGATGCGCGCGGGGTGAATACGACCGTCGGCCACGAGTCGCTCCAGGGAAACCCGGGCAACTTCACGGCGGAATGGATCAAAGCCTGAGAGGATCACCGCTTCCGGCGTGTCGTCAACAATGACGTCGACGCCGGTGGCGGCTTCAAAGGCTCTGATGTTCCGACCCTCACGACCGATGATGCGGCCCTTCATTTCGTCGCTTTGGAGGTTCAGCACGCTCACGGTATTCTCTACGGTGTGATCGGCTGCGGTTCGCTGAATCGCTTGAATAATGACCTTCGTTGCTTCGCGTCGCGCTTCTTCTTTTGCCCGGTCACGTATTTCCTTGAGCATCATGACGGCTTCGGACTTGGCAGCCTCGGTCATGTTATCAATAAGAAACTTCTTTGCTTCTTCTCGGCTCAAACCGGAAGACCGTTCTAACCTGATGTTTTGCTCCTCGACAAGCCGGCCAAGCTCCGTCTCCCGCTCCTCAATTTTCTTTCTTTTTTGCTGCAAGTCCTTGTCGGACGTCTGAAGAGTCACTTCTTTCTTATTGAGCAGGTCAAGCTTCCGCTCGACATTCTCCTCACGGTTGACAAGCTGTTTCTGGAATGCGTCGAGCTTATTCCTCTTTGACTGGGCTTCGGACTCAAACTCCTTCTTTTTCTTATACCACTCATCCTTCACCTCGAGCATTTTCTCTTTTTTGAGGGTGTTGGAATCCCGTTCTGCTTCTTCAACAATCCGCTTTGCCCGTTCTTCGGCGTTCGTGATCTTGTTCTGGCCGGTGCGGGAATTCAAATACCATCCCGCAAAAAAGCCAGCGCCAAGCACCACAACGACCATCGAAATCAAGATATAGATTTCAGTCATAACATCTCCTTCATCAATCGCACACTGAACAGCCAAAATAAAAACCGCACTCGCCAGCCGAGAATCAATGTGTATTGAAAGAACCTCATTCTATACACGGTGGGTGCCTGCCGAAGCATTTCACGCTTCCACCTCCCGCTCGTCTCAACTCGAAGATTGAGGGTCATCGCTGGGCATTCGCACCGACGAATCGGAACGAATGTGGCATGCGCTCCACGCTTCCTGAGTCAAGCTCCCAGTTATTAAGACTTGTCAGGTTCTTTAATAAGTTTGATTACGGCTGACGGTGCGGATTATCGATCTAACATCCTGCACCTGTATGTAAAAGAACGTCCCAGAACGCTTAGGGGGTGCTCCTTGATCCTTCAGAATCCAATGCCAGGCAATTATCCAAGTAATTCGACAACTTTGCAAGCTCCGTTTCAAAATGGTTCATTGCTTGTTCGTTTGTTTCTCTCTCCTTCATTAAATCTTCGGTGATATTCAAAGCTGAAAGCACCGCCACTGTCAACGGTGGCTGCTCGGGCAGTTTATCGTGAATCTTGTTTAGCATGGAATCCACATAGGTGGCGATCTTTTTGGTGATCTCTTCATTTTCACCACGGAGTGGATATTCCGAGCCGAAGATTTTTACTCTGATGCTTTTGCCATCCATCGTTTCTGAAGTTATCGTGTGTGTGTATTGTGTTGTTTGTCCTGGAACGCGACCTGACAGCCTACGTAAACCCTATAACCGTGCATTGATTTTCGCAATGAGATCTTTGACTCTCTGCTGAAGTTCCTCCTTTTCTACTCGTGTAAACGCCTGACTTCCGTTCGATTGAAGCCGAACCATCTCCGCGCGTAGCCGTTCAAGTTCTTGCTCTCGTGCCCGGAGGTCTGCTTTCCATTGCGCCTCCTGACGCTCAAACTCTTGCACGCGTCCCTTGAGTTCACGGTTCTCGTCTTTGAGTCGAAGCAACAAGTCGGAAACGCGACGCGCCTTCTCCCACAATTTTTCGAGAGAAGCTTCCAGCGTGGAGAGATCTTTTTCGCTCACAACGACGGGATCCTCTTGCAATTCAGGCACCGTAAACTCCTCGGTCATTCGTTATGAAGCTCGAAGCGTCGCGGCACACGCTCGTTGCACATGAGCAGCAATGCGGGCTATGATCTCGTCAATCTCTTTTACTGTCAGCGTTCGATCCTCCGGCTGAAACTCGAGAGCATATGCCAAACTCTTTTTGCTTCTTCCAATCTGTTCCCCACGAAAGACATCAAACAACGTCACCTTCTGAAGCATCCCACCCGCCGACTCACGAATCGCCTTCTCCACCTTATCTTGGGGAAGCTCAATGTCGACGATGAACGCTAGATCTCGCGCAACGACAGGGAACCTGGGTAACAGACTGTACTTTCTCTCTCGAACCCAGTATCGTTCAACCACTGGTACGTTCAACTCGCAGACGAATACATCACCTTCGATTTCAAATTTCTTAGCAATGCTTCGCCGAATCTTTCCCAAGAACCCCGCATAAGTGCCATTAATTTCAACGGCTACATTCTCTTCACTTAAAGCTTTGTGGGTATCATAAGAAATAAAAGAGCATTTGTCAAGCGAAAACTTGGAAACGAACGCCTCCACTTCGCCTTTCAAATCCAAAAAATCGTACTGACGCTGACTGACACCATAACTTTGCGGGTACTGATCTCCACTGAGGAGCATCAAGAGGCGTTCTTCTTGCTCGTAGGATTCGAATGTATTGGGATCGGCTCCCGCTCTCAGTGAAAAAACCGTTCCGATCTCAAACAAACGGAGACGCCTTTCTCCATGGAATTGATTGTGACGAACGACATGGAGAGCTCCTGCAATGAGGTTTGTGCGGAGATATGCCATGTCGACGCTCACGGGGTTCAGGATTTTGATCGCTTGCTCGGCCGCGATTTCTGTCGTTCTTGCATCCAACAGACTGTTCGCAAGAATCTCGTTGTAACCAGCTCCGACACAGTACGCCCGGATTTCATCTTGTGCCGACTTTCTAAAAGTCTCGGTAGAGAACTGAATCGACCCGCGCGTTTTTGTCTCGATATTGTTGTATCCATGGACACGAGCAACTTCTTCGATCAGATCGATCTCTTCGACAAGGTCGCTGCGAAACGAGGGGACTGTTACGATGAGTGACCCTTGAGCACCGGCACGGCAAGAAAGTTCGAAACGTTGAAGATAGGACCTGACTTGGGCTCGAGTAAGGCTCGTGCCCAGTACTTTGTTGACTCGAGCTGTTCGCAAAACAATGATCTTCTTTTTATGCTTCCCGGGATAGACATCCAGAACCCCTCGTAGCACTTCAAAACCGGAAATTTCCTGCAGAAGTTGTGCAACCCGGCCTGCTGCGTAGACCGTCATTTCAAGATCGGTCGTGCGCTCAAACCGCTGGGAGGCATCGGTAGAAAGACCCAAATACTTCGAGGTCCGACGAATGCTCGTTGGGTCAAAGAAGGCGCTTTCAAGGAGGATCGCGGTGGTCGATTCACGTATTTCAGAATTTGCACCGCCCATCACTCCTGCAACGGCAACTGGCTTCTCCGCGTCGCAAATCATGAGCGTATCGGCACGGAGGGTTCGTTCTTTTCCGTCAAGCGTGATGAACGTCTCGCCCGTCGAGGCGCATTTCACGATGATCGTCTGGCCGGCGAGCTTGTCATAATCGAATGCATGAAGCGGCTGGCCCGTCTCGTACATCACGTAGTTCGTAACGTCAACAACATTGTTGATCGAACGAAATCCCACCGCGGCCAACCGGTCTCGCAGCCATTGTGGCGAGGGCTGAACTCGAACTCCGCGTAGAATCCGGGCTGAATATCGGGGACATTTTTCTGAATCGAGAATCTTCACTTTCGCAAGAGAAGCCGCCCGCGTTTTACTTTCCTTGAGTTTGATTGTGGGTCGGCGCATTCTCTTCCCGACAATAGCGCCGACTTCTCGCGCGACGCCTAGATGACATAGCCAATCTCCGCGGTTGGCCGTAACCTCAAGCTCATAAATGATGTCTGTTTGGCCAAGGTATTTGGCAAGCGGTGTGCCGACTTTTGCTTTGCTCTCAAGTACCATGATCCCGTCTGCATCGCTACCAACTCCGAGCTCAAGCGCTGAACAAATCATCCCGTTCGACTCGACACCGCGAATCCGTGCGCGCTCGAGAACGAACGGCCTTCCGTCCGCGTCATGCTGGTTGTGCGGGATTGTCGCTCCGACAAGTGCGACCGCGACTTTCTGTCCTGCGGCAACATTCGGCGCCCCGCAGACGATCTCGAGAACCTTGTCGCCGACGTTGACTTTGCAGAGCGTTAAACGGTCAGCGTTGGGATGCTTCGCTCGCTCGAGGACTTCTCCAACGACAAACTTTGCATACTTCTCGCTGAGGTCTTCGTAGCTCGCCACTTCTAATCCCAACATCGAAAGCTCGTCCGCAAGCTTCGCCGGTGCAAGCTTGAATTCGATGTACTGTTTGAGCCATTGTTGAGAAATGCGCATAACTTAGAACTGCTTCAAGAATCGAACATCGTTTTCCGTAAAGAGTCGAATATCGTCGATGCCGTGCCGAAGAATGGCAATTCGTTCTACTCCCATTCCAGCTGCAAAGCCGGTGTATCGTTCCGTATCGTAGCCCACATATTCGAACACATGTGGATGAACCATTCCGGAACCCAGAATCTCCAGCCACCCTGCCGACTTACACATGCGGCAGCCTTTTCCATCGCAGATGAAACAGGAAATGTACATATCGGCGCTCGGCTCCGTGAAGGGGAAGAACGTCGGACGAAATTTAAACTTCACACTGCTACCATAAAACTGTTTTGCGAACGTTACCAATGTGCCTTTCAGGTCGGCAAATGTCACGCCTTCATCGACGTACAGCAACTCGACCTGATGAAACAACACGTGACTACGTGCGCTCACTGTCTCGTTACGGTACACTTTGCCCGGAATAACGACTCGTACCGGAGGCTTATGGTTTTCCATGTGCCGTATCTGAACAGGAGAGGTGTGGGTACGAAGCAAGATGTCCCTGGCAATGAAGAACGTATCCTGCATATCGCGGGCAGGATGATTCGGCGGAAAGTTCAGGGCTTCGAAATTGTAGTAGTCGGTTTCGAGTTCCGGACCGGTTGCAACCGTGAAGCCCATCCCTTTGAAGATCGTGACGATCTCTTCAATGGTTTGCGTGATAGGGTGCTTCGTTCCGGGAAGGACCGGGCGACCCGGCAGCGTTACGTCGAAAGGAATTTCTGTAGGAGTCGCAGACCGTTCGAGCTGTAACTTCTTTTCATCGTAGCTCGACTGTGCGAAAGCCCGGAGCTCGTTGAGCGCTTTGCCAACAACGGGCTTTTCGGACGGAGGGACTGATTTCAGCTCCTCAAACAGTTGTGCGATCAACCCTTTGCGGGCGAGGTATTTTATCCGGAGATTCTCGAGAGCCTGAGTGTCTTGCGTTTCTGCAAGATTTCGCTCAAGATCGAGCCTTGTTTGTCGGATTCTGTCCATCATGATCGGATCGTCTACAAGCTGCCCCATAACGGTCGGAAACAAAAAATCTTCTCACCAACTTCCTGCAGCTCGTTGTCACAACTGCAGAATCTCCTGTTTCCAAAGTTGATGAGAAGATAGCTTATGCGGTTGAAAACTTCACAACGTCGGCAAAGGCTTGCGGATGATTGACCGCCAGGTCGGCAAGAATTTTCCTATTGATCATCACCTGCTTGTTGTCCAAGCCGGCGATGAGCTTCGAATAGGTCGTTCCATTTATCCGGGCCGCTGCATTGATGCGGGCAACCCAGAGAGCGCGATACTCTCGCTTCTTCGTCCGGCGATGACGATAGGCATGGGTGAGTGCCTTCTCAACGTGGTGCTTGGCAACGGTGTAGACTTTGCTCCGGCCACCCCAGTAACCCTTTGCTTGTTCTAAAACCTTCTTCCGGCGTCGATGTGAAGCAACTTTGTTTTGTGAACGTGGCATTGCGTCTCCTCTTCTTCGGTAGTTACATTAACAATGCGCGACGAATCTTCTTCGCTTCTGTTGGCGAAACAAATGTCGGCTTGCGCAAATGTCGTTTACGCTTTGTGGATTTTGACGTTAAGATGTGTTTTCGGAATGCTTTCCGGCGCTTGATTTTTCCGGTCGCGGTAACCTTGTAGCTCTTCACCGCCGATCGGCGGGACTTCATTTTCGGCATACGTTACGACTCCTTTGCTTCAATCTTCGTCGATTTGGCTTCTGATTTCTTTTTCGTTTTGTCGGCAACATAAAACGCAATCATTTGCCGGCCTTCCATTTTGGCTTCTGATTCGATTTTCGCAATGTCGGTCAGTACCTCGGTGAACCGATCAATCATGCTCCTCCCTAATTCCTTATAGGTGATCTGCCGACCCTTGAAAACTACCGTCGCCTTCACTTTGTGTCCCTGTTCGATAAACGCCCGGGCATGACGAACCTTGAAATCAAAATCGTGTGTGTCGGTGTTCGGATGGAACCGGATCTCCTTGACCAACGTGGTGTGCTGGTGTTTTTTTTGGATTTTCTCTTTCTTTGCCAGCTCGTACCTGTATTTTCCGAAGTCCATGATCTTGCACACCGGCGGGTCGGCATTCGGAACAATCTCAATTAAGTCCAGCCCCCGATCCACTGCGGCCTTCCAGGCTTCCACCGTCGACATCAAGCCAAGCTGATGCCCATCTTCGTCGATGACCCGCACTTGTGGTGCACGGATTTCGGTATTAATGCGCGCGCGTTGTTGCTTGATGGTCTGTCTCCTGTAGAGTGAGCGTTTTGTCTTCTATTGCTTCCACGGTTGTCCTTAAGAATTCTTCTCGCGTCATCGGACCCAAGTCTCCCTTTTTGTGCTGACGAACGGCAACAGTGTTGTTCTCTTTTTCCTTATCGCCTGCAACAAGCATGAACGGAACTTTCTTCGTTTCCCAATCGCGAATCTTGCGATTGATCTTTTCGTTCCGGTCATCCAACTCGACCCGGACGCCAGCAGCTTTCAATTGCTCAAACACTTGCTGCGCATACTCGAGGTGCACGTCGGTAATTGGGAGAACGACAGCTTGAACCGGTGCCAACCAGAGAGGAAATTCGCCGGCGAAATGTTCGATGAGCACGCCGATGAAGCGCTCCATCGATCCGAACGGTGCACGATGAATCACGACAGGTCGATGTTTCTGACCGTCACTGCCGACATACTCGAGGTCAAACCGCTCCGGCATCACGTAATCGACCTGCACTGTTCCGAGTTGCCACGTGCGTCCGATTGCATCACGAACCATGAAATCGATCTTCGGTCCATAAAAGGCAGCTTCGCCCATCCCAATATAATAATTTAACTTCATGAAATCAGCGGCCTCTTTGATGACATGCTCAGCTTGTATCCAGAGCGCTTCGTCGCCGTCAAATTTCTCTTTCTTTTTGGGGTCTCGGAACGAAAGACGGGTCTTGAAATCTTTGAATCCGAGCGTCGTGAAGACAAGTTGAATGAGCTCGATGACCTTGCACAACTCATCTTTCAGCTGATCCTGGCGCATGAACATATGGGAGTCATCCACGGTGAACGAACGGACGCGGATCAAGCCATTCAGCTCGCCCGATTGTTCATAGCGATAGACTGTGCCAAACTCGGCTAACCGAATCGGCAGATCACGGTAGCTTCGCGGCTTCGATGCATAAATCTGGAAATGGTGCGGGCAGTTCATCGGCTTGAGCAGATATTCTTCGTTCTCCACCTTAACGGGGGCGAACTGACTGTCTTTATAGTACGGATAATGCCCGCTGGTTTTGTAGAGATTGATGTTGCCGATGTGCGGTGTAATCACGGGAAGATATCCGCGCTTGCGTTGTTCCGTCTTAAGAAAATTCTCAAGCTGTTCTCTGATAACCGTTCCCTTCGGCAACCAGAGCGGCAAACCACCGCCAACTTTCGGCGTCAGCAAGAACAGTTCCAATTCCTGTCCGAGCTTTCGATGATCGCGGCGTTTTGCCTCTTCCAGGCGGAAGATATACTCATCAAGCTCTTTTTTGGTTGGGAATGTCACGCCATAGACGCGCTGCAGCATTCTGTTCTTTTCATTACCTCGCCAGTACGCGCCGGCAACACTCAGGAGTTTAATCGCCTTGATTCGGCCCGTCGATGGAATGTGTGGACCGTAGCACAGGTCGGTGAAATTCCCTTGATGGTAGAAGGTGATTGTCTCTCCTTTCAATTCATCAAGAAGTTCGAGCTTGTACGGATCCCCCTTCTTCTTGAAGTATGCAACCGCTTCTTCCCATTTTTTCTCTTCGCGCCGGTAGGGAACGTCACGCGCCGTGAGCTCGTGCATCTTCGTTTCGATTGTTGCCAAATCTTCATTCGTCAATGCATGGTCGCCGAGATCGATGTCATAATAGAATCCCGTTTCTATTGGCGGTCCGATGCCAAACCGAGTGCCGGGAAACAACGCTTCAATGGCTTCCGCCATCACGTGAGCTGAGCTGTGCCAGTAGGCATACTTTCCGCCGTCATCGTCCCACTTCAGGATTCTCAGAGTAGCGTCGAAGGTGACCGCACGACTGAGATCCCACACTTCGCCATTGACCTCGACTGCTAGAGCTTCGCGTGCCAGCCCATTGCTGATGCTTTCGGCAATCTGGAGTCCGGTTACGCCAGCCTCAAATTCCCGCCGGCTGCCATCCGGAAATGTTACGTTGATCTTAGCCATACGCTGAGATAAAAAAAATCGGAGAGGTCTCCGATTCTCATCTACGCTCTCAAGTTTCTACCACCTTCGTTTGCCTTGCCAACCTTTTACTTTTTCATTGTTGACTTTTGAATTGCTTTAGTGGGCCCTATAGGACTCGAACCTATGACCTCTACCATGTCAAGGTAGCGCTCTAGCCAACTGAGCTAAGAGCCCTTCCAGGAATTCAACGACACAATGATACCGAAAAGTCGCTGCAAAATCAAGAAATGAACCCGGACTAACGCCAACGACTGTCTCCCGCAGACAATATTATCACGCTTCGGTAATCGAATCTGAGCCGCCGCCCGTTAGCTTTTTCCAGAGCTCGTCAGCTTGTTTCTTGGATTGGTGTTTTACGTACTTCGCATAAAGCTCTTCTAACTTCTTCACCCCTAGTGAATCCAAATCCTCTTCATCTCGGTCACGCTTTTGCAACATTTCAAACTTGCTCTGGTCATCACGACTCATCTTGGGGGCAAAATCCCGAAGCTCCTGTATCAGTTTATGTTGCTCGATTCGAGTCATGCGAATGTGACTGTTAAGAATCAAAAATCCCGATTCGATCATTCGAAGCGGGACATTCTCCGCTGTTCTCAGTGCCGAGGGCGGGACTTGAACCCGCACGGACCTTGCGGTCCACAGGATTTTAAGTCCTGAGCGTCTACCAGTTCCGCCACCCCGGCAGTTAAAATGTGGATTTTGGAATGCAGATTTCGGAATAAAAAAACAATCCGCATTCATCATTCTTCATTCCGCATTCGTTTGAGGCGCCGGGCGGACTCGAACCGCCGAATAAAGGTTTTGCAGACCTCTCCCTTACCACTTGGGTACGGCGCCAGGAAGCCTCGAGATCAATTCATCGAGTCATTGCTCCGTCGAGAAGCCACTCACGGAATCTCTTTGGCCTCCAACAGAATAAAAACCCCGTTGCCTGGTAGGAAGTGTGGCAACGGGGTACGTTCATAGAGGAAGTGAAAAACACAATTCCACCAGGGGTTGGAATTGCGGGCTGTCTGCACCCATGAACCCCGTGCAGAGCAGGCCCCGAAGATTCGGGGCAGAGCGGGAAACGAGTCTCGAACTCGCGACCTCAACCTTGGCAAGGTTGCGCTCTACCAACTGAGCTATTCCCGCATCGGCGAATCCAATATAACAAAATCGTTCGCCCGATGCAAGACCCTTCATTCGCTCTACAGGAAGAATATAGACTGTACGAAGACAAAAATCAATACCCCGGTTGAAGTTTCGCTTCACGAAAAATCAAAATCCTCTGAGCGTCGTCTTTCTTTTAAGATTCTTTATGGAATCCGGCAGACTCGTTTGGTAATCGTACACTGCGTCCTCCCAATCGCCATAGATCGGGTTAGGAAGAATAATGAACTTTTTGCCGAACTCGTCCTTCAGTCGGTCTACATCATCGTTTCTTTCCGCAACCCCTTTTCGGTCAAATACAGCGGCAAAATCCGTAAGGTTATCGCCCATCAAGACGACAAGATGGTGTGTCTCGGCGATCTTCTGCCGTCGCGGTTCTTTGCTGGATTCATCAGTTCTCAAATAGAGATGAGAGTCATCGACCTGTGGAAAACCTTTCCGCCGAAGATTTTCCATCGTTGCCTTCCTGAACGATTCTCTCCTATTGGAGACGTAAAAAACATCTGTCCCACGCGAAACCGCATACCGTAGAAAATCAAGCGAGCCGGGAATTGGTTCGGCCTTGGCTAGGTTAATCCAACGATCCCATTCAAAGGGATAGCCCTTACCAAGCTGAATCGCCCTCCCTTCGTACGGACTGTTATCCAAGATCGTTTCGTCAATATCGACAAGCACGGCACGCTTCTTATTCGTTTTGACTTCCGCGAGATCTTTGTCCAGTATCAGTCGGGCCATGTTGTAGGCTTGGTACTGGAGAGCACGAGTTTCCGCAGCAGTTTGAAACCACAACACCGACATCACAGTATGCTCGCGTGCGGCAATTGAGCCGACGTTGTCCTGTCTGAGACTATTGCCTGATACGATCAGCGCCGCAACGAACACAACCGAAGTCAGCAATACTGCGTTGTAGTGGGTGGGCCACTTGAAGTTTTTCATGTCAACTCCCGGAAAGTCTCTGTTGATCAACCTTGCTTGAGTGGTTCATCCTCGCCTTTGCTTCAGCAATAAATCACTATAAGAAAAACCCGTCATTGATCTTGGAGTTACTGTGAATGCAGAAACTAATTCCTTCATAAGTCTGCGAGCTTGCGCCTTTCCCTTCGTTACAAGAACCTCGAATTCAATGAACGACCCGAGACCGCGAACCGTGTCGAGATGGATGCGGGCGTTTTTGTAGAGATACAGAGAGCGTTCTTTTCTCACAACCACCAAGACCCCAAATAATGATGCAAAGAGTCGTTTCGTCGACCGCGGAGCTGTGAGTGGAATAACACGATAGTGCGAATAGCGGCTGGCTCTGGTATTGTCTCGACCGTAGTAAATCAGCTCTGAGCGTTTGCCGCTCATCTCACGTACTTTGAGCCTGCCGGAGGAAACTTTGAAGTAGGTATCTTGTTGTCTCAGGATGCCAACGTGACGGGCGTTCAGCGTGCGTGCTATGCGGAGTGCTTTTGCTGGAGAAAGATAACGGGCCTTCAGTTCGAGATTCGTCGGCATTGGAGAGAGACTGCCCGGGACTACCGAGTGATCTCAAGAATCTTGTATTTGAGGACTCCGGCGGGAACTTTGATTTCAACCACGTCACCCTGTGCCTTTCCCATTAACCCCTTACCGAAGGGAGAGGTGACCGAGATCTTGTTCTTTTCAAAGTCTGCTTCTTCCGGGGAAACAAGGCGGTACTCAATGACCTCGTTCGTTGTAACATCCTTTAGCTTCACAAAAGAAAGGATATACACTTTGTCGTTCGGGAGATCGGCACTGTCGATGATCTGCGCGCGAGAAAGAGTCTCTTTGAGCTTCGCAATGCGAAGTTCTAAGTGCTGCTGTGCTTCCTTTGCGGCGTCGTATTCGGCATTCTCGCTCAAATCACCGTAGGCGCGCGCTTCCGCCATTTTCTGAGCCATTTCTGCCCGGCCATGGACTTTGAGCTCGCGAAGATCATTCTCCAACTCTCTCAACCGTTCACGGGTCAAATACACTTTCCCGTTATTCTGTTCTCCCATAACGCCTCCCAGAAAAACAAACTTCGATGAGCGAGCATCGAAGTGATAGCACAAAAAGAAAAGCCAACATCTCAGGGAGACGATGGCTATTCTGTATTTCACCCGCTAAAGTAAAAGAAAAACCAGATAGACGCAAGTGAAAAATAGTACGATGCGACGGCCAGGGACGTTTTCAAACATCGGTTCCACCGACCGTCATTTCGCTTACAAGCACCGTCGGCTGACCGACGCCAACGGGAACGTACTGCCCGTCTTTTCCACATGAGCCTGTTCGTTTCTCAATTTCAAGATTGTGACCGACGCCGACGACATTCTTCATCACATCCACGCACTGACCGATGAGGTTTGCACCGCGAATCGGGTACGTTACTTCACCGTTCTCGATCAAATACCCTTCGTTAATCTCAAACACAAAACTCCCGTTGACGGTATCCACCTGACCTCCGCCGATTGATTTGGCATAGATGCCTTTCCTCACCGAGCGCAGCAACGCGCGTGGATTGTCTTTGCCTGAATCGACAAAGGTATTTCGCATCCGCGGTAATGGGATATGCCGAAAACTCTCGCGCCGACCGTTGCCCGTCGATAAGGTCTTCATCAGTCTCGCATTGAGTCTGTCATACATGAAACCCGTGAGGACTCCGTTTTCAATCAGCGTCGTTCGTTGCATCGGAGTGCCCTCGTCGTCGACCGGCAAGGAGCCGCGCGCGTTCGGTACCGTTCCGTCATCGATGATGGTGACGCAATCGGCTGCAACGTTTTGTCCCAGCTGTCCCGAGTAGAGAGAGGTCTGTTTTCGAATACCGTCTCCTTCAAGTCCGTGACCCACCGCCTCGTGAACGATGACACCACCCCATCCTGCTTCGATCAGGACTGGAAATCGCCCCGCAGGCGCGGGACGAGCGTGAAGTTTTACCAAGGCCTGCTCTGCTGCTTTCTTTGCCGCGCTCTCGGGCGAATGCTGCTCGAAGTACTCGAATCCGTACCGCCCCCCCAGGAATTCTATTCCTGAGTCGCGTTTATCATCCTCGAGCGCCAGTACGGAGATCGACAGCCTGAACAACTGCTCTTCGCTCTCGACCCACTCTCCTTCAGAATTCGCGATCATAACAGCTTTCCGACTATCGCCGTAACCACAGGTCACTTCTTTAACTCGTTTGTCAAACGTACGAGCAGCGTCATCAGCTCGTGTAAGCAGCGCGACTTTTTTTGACGTCTCCACATCAACGGCGGGGGTCGCGATTGTGTCAAGTGGCGATGCTGTTCGCTTTGACAGATCGGCTACGGTGATGGAGCGTGGAGTGTCAGCGACGAACGCAGCGACATCGGCAGCTTCGAGCAATTTTGAGAAAGAGAGGTCGTCTGAGTAAGCATAGCCCGTCCGCTCGCCGTTGATCACGCGGATGCCGATGCCTTCGGTGATTCCGCGGTTAATGCTCTTGACCTTTCGTTCGCCAAAAGATATGGTGTTGCCGACAGTGTATTCATGGTACACTTCGGCAAAGTCTCCCCCTCGGGAAAGTGCTTTCGTGAGAATGGTCGTAAGGTCGGACGCCTCGAAGTGAACCATGCTGCCGCGGATTAACGATGCCCTGTCTGGCGAGGGTCGATCAGGATGAGATGACCGAGTTTGTCGCGTTTGGCTTTGAGGTAGTGTTCGTTGAAGAAATTCGGGTCAACTTCCAGCGGAACGCGTTCGACAATCTCCAATCCATACCCCTGAAGGCCGACGACTTTCTTCGGGTTGTTCGTCATCAGCCGCATCTTGCCTACATGCAAGTCGCGGAGAATCTGCGCCCCGATGCCGTAGTCGCGCAGGTCGGGACGAAAGCCGAGCTTCTCATTGGCTTCAACCGTGTCCATCCCGTCGTCCTGTAACTTGTACGCTTTGAGCTTGTTGACCAGGCCGATGCCGCGACCTTCCTGCCGCATGTACAGAATCACGCCCTTGCCGTTCTTCTCGACTGTCTGCATTGCGGCGACAAGCTGTTCGTTGCAATCGCAACGCATCGACCCAAAGACATCGCCGGTCAGACATTCAGAGTGCACGCGAACAAGGGTCGGCTCATGTTCCGCGATTTCTCCCTTGACGAGCGCAAGATGCTCTTTTTCGTCTGTTTCGCTTTTGTACAGATGAAGAACGAAATCGCCAACACGAGAAGGCAGCTTCGTAGTAACAATCCGGTGAACGAGCTTCTCGCGCTGCATGCGATATTCGATGAGACGTTTCACCGTAATGATGCTCATGCCGAGTTTCTTGGCTAGTGGAAGAAGCTCAGGAACGCGCGCCATCGTGCCGTCTTCATTGAGGATTTCGCACAGCACGCCGGCCGGATACACTCCGGATAATCGACACAAGTCGATGACGGCTTCGGTATGACCCGCCCGACGCAACACGCCCCCGTCAGCAGCACGCAGCGGGAAGATATGCCCCGGCCGGGCAAGATCGCTGGGTTTGGTTTTCGTCTCGATCAATGCACGGACGGTGGCTGCCCGGTCCGCCGCCGATACTCCGGTCGTCGTTCCGTGCACATAGTCGATAGAGACGGTGAACGGTGTTTCGTGGAGCGACGTGTTCGAATCGACCATCGGTTCAAGGCCCAGTTCCTTCGCCCGGCCATTGGTAATGGGTGCACAGACGACTCCGCGGCCTTCTTTCGTCAGAAAATTAATGACCGCGGGGGTGACAAACTCTGCAGCAACAACGAAATCTCCCTCGTTCTCGCGGTCCTCATCGTCCACCACGATGAGAACCTTGCCCGACCGAAAGTCCTCGATCGCGTCTTCGATGGAGTTGAATTCTTTCGAGAGATGGTCGCTCATAGACTACCCTTCTTTGACAAGCTCCTTCGGTACCTCCCCTTCCTTGGTTACGCCGGCTACAGAGCCGCGCTCTACTTTGACCTTCACCTTGTCCGCAATTTCAACGAGAAGCGTCTTGTCATCAATGCCTGCAATCGTTCCATGGAGGCCGCCGGAGGTGATCACCTTATCTCCCTTTTTCAAATTGTCGATCATTCTCTGCCGCTCTTTCTGTCGTTTCTGTTGCGGTCGCATGATCATGAAATACAGAATCAGGAACATCAACCCGAACATGATGATGGTATTCATGATTCCCGTTCCGGGGTCTGCCGCGGCTTGAAACGCGAGGGTCTGCAACGAATGAATCATTCTTCTTCTCCTGTGTGGTTAAAAAGCACCATAAGATGCGAATTAAGTCCCTACGATGCAACAACTTTTGACGAAAGTCGCTCCTGCACCGATTCCTTCCACGTTCCATACCGCCGTTCGACGATCGCCGTTCGTGCTTCACGCATGAGCCAGAGATAGAAAGCGAGATTATGGATTGTCGCCAATTGCAACGCCAGAATATCATTCACCTGAAAAAGATGTCGTAGGTACGCGCGCGTGAAGTGTGTGCAGGTGTAGCACGAGCATTCCGGGTCGACCGGTGCGAAATCCGTTTTGTATCCGGCGTTCTTGACGTTCAGCGTTCCGATGCGCGTGAAGAGATTCGCATTCCTTCCGTTCCGCGTGGGTAGAACGCAATCAAACATATCCATGCCGCGGGCTATTGATTCCAAGAGATTTTCGGGTGTCCCAACGCCCATCAGATAGCGCGGCTTGTCTTCCGGGAGCAAGGCCTCGCTGAATTCCGTCATCTCGTACAGTTGCTCAACCGGCTCGCCTACTGCTAATCCTCCGATCGCATAACCGTCGAAATCCATTGCAGTGAGAGCACGTGCACTGTTCTCGCGAATTCCTTTATAGATACTTCCCTGCATGATACCAAACAGCGCTTGCTTGCGTCCATACGGCTGTGTGTTGCGTTCGAATTCTTCTCTGCATCGTGCAGCCCATCGGACCGTGAGTGCATTGGACCTCTGCGCATACTCCAGCTCGCAAGGAAACGGCGTGCACTCGTCCAGCACCATCATGATATCGGAACCGAGCTGCCGTTGGATGTTCACAACGTTCTCCGGTGTAAACAGGTGCGTCGAGCCGTCGAGGTGGGAACGGAATGTCACGCCTTCTTCTTCAATCTGCCGTAATTCCGTTAAACTGAAAACCTGATAACCTCCGCTGTCGGTTAAAATCGGCTTCGGCCACCCGATGAACCGATGTAAACCACCAGCCGATTCGATCACGTCCATGCCTGGCCGGAGGTAGAGATGGTACGTGTTACCTAAGATGATTTGTGCCCCGATCTCCTCTAATTCGCGCTGCTCTATTGCCTTTACCGTGCCCTGCGTTCCTACAGGCATGAAAACAGGAGTCTCGATGGCACCGTGATCGGTGGATAAGATTCCTGCGCGAGCTTTGCCGTCGGTTTTTTGAAGTTCAAAATGCACAGAGCACTCGACAAAAAGTCCTGAATGAACCGCATAGCAACAAAAATCCGCCGCAAGAGTCTTACGGCGGACTGATTGATCAACTCACGAACCTGAAGATTTACTTCTGCAAACGGAATCGGATCGGGATCGACATTCTCACGCGCACGGCCTTCCCCCGCTGCTTGCCGGGCTTGAACTTCGTCTTTTGCACGGCGGACATCGCTGCTTCATCGCAGCCGGCGCCAATGCCCTTCACGACCTGCGTTTTCGTGACATTCCCGTTTTCGTCCACGAAGGCTTCGACGAATACTGTCCCTTCGACCCCCGCGCGTTTTGCAATCTCAGGATAGACCACGAGCTGTTGAATGCCTTGTATTCCCCCCACCGGCTCCGGCAACTCCTCCACAGCCACAAAGTAGGATTCCTCCTCGCTCGTTTCTTCCCTGGGCGGAGGGGGTGGTGCATCTTTCCTTGTATCGATCTCAGTACTCTGGATTTCGACATCTTCCAGAGACTGATCGCCGGGTGCCTCGATGGGAATCGGCGGACGTGGCGGAGGAGGCGGACGGTTCTCTTGTTTAGTGATATCGATGTCTTCCACATCGACGACCTCCTGCGATCCGCTCAAAATCTTCTTTGGAGGAGCGATGTCCGGAAAAAACTTGAAGGCCACAATCAACAACGCAAGAGCGATGATCAAAGCAAGCTCGAAGGTCTTCTTGTACTTGGCCCGAAGGTCAACCTCAGGTTTTTTTCTTATCATACGTCTGCTCCCGCTGTGAAGAAATCTGTTGAGAGAATATAACGAGAAAATTAGCTCTTGTCAAATCTGTCATTGGCAGTTCCTCTGGAATTCCTTCGAGAGTACCACCAGGAGAATAACACCCAGAGGAGAGCTCCTGTTCCATCGGCGAGAGCGTCGTACACGTCCGCAGAGCGTCCGGCGACAAAAAGCTGGTGAAACTCATCGCTGATACCGTAAAAACAGGAGAAGAGAAAGGCAAAAAGGAGGGCTCGATTCCGAAGAATAATAATGCGAGACTGATAAAAAAAAGCTCGCCAGACCAGTGAACACAAGATGAAGTAAAGAACAAGATGGGCAAGTTTGTCTACTCTGAAGGGGAATTTGACAACGGGAACACGCGGGATGGCCGAGAGAGCAAATATTGCGATGCACCAAAGAATGGCGGGAAATTGATATCGGATGAACGTGCGAAAGGCTGTCACCCGCGCTCCGCCTCCTGAAAAGCCTCAGGAAGAAAATCGATCAGGTCCTGCGCTACGAGGCTTCGCTCGCCGAATTTCTCGCGCGCCATGTTTCCGGAGAGACCGTGGAGGTACACTCCTGCTACTGCCGCATTCGAGTCGCTCATCCCTTGCGCCCACAGACTTGCGATGATGCCGGAGAGAACATCACCGGAGCCAACCGTCGCCATTCCTGGATTGCCAGTGGAGTTCATGAATGCTTCGCCCATTGCCGTCGCAGTAACCGTCGGCCCTCCTTTGAGCACGATCGTGGACTCAACTGATGTTGCTGCCCGACGGGCCGCATGAACACGGTCAAGCTCTACTTCTCGCGATGTCGTTTCCATCAGGCGTGCAAACTCGCCGGCATGAGGTGTTAGAATAAAACTGCCCGACGCCCTCTTTATTTTTTTCACGCCCATCAAGGCAAGTGCGTTAAGGCCGTCGGCATCGATCAACATCATGCCGGAATTATCGAGAATGAGATGTTGTATGACGGCCTGCGTTTCCTGATGCTGTGATAGCCCCGGTCCGACGACAACGACATCGGCCCACTGTGTCTTTTCACGAATCCCAGGAAGTGCACGAGAGCTCAACGTGCCCGCCTCAGTCGATGGAAATGGAACCACGATTGCTTCTGTTACCTTCTTGGCGAGAATCGGATAGACAGCGTCTGGAGTTCCCAGCATCACGGCTCCAGCACCGGAGCGCAACGCTGCCATGGCCGTCAATGCTGCCGCGCCGGTGAACCCACGAGATCCGGCCAACACAAAAACTTTCCCGACGCTGTATTTGTGGGCAGTGGAAGGACGACCCGGAAGCAGGGCCTGAATGTCTTCACCTTCAACAAGGAATGTCTTCAACCTTGATGAGCTCGCAACGGCTCGCGGAATCCCGATATCCGCAACCAGGACGTCACCAGCACAATCCTGACCTTGATTACAGAGCAGACCCGCTTTCAGGAGCCCAAGTGTCACTGTTGCACTCGCCTCCACTGCAACATTGTCTACGACCCCCGTCGAGGCGTTTACACCAGAGGGAATGTCGACGGCAACGACTGGAACGCTTTGCTCATTGATCCATCGAATCACAGTGGCCAGTGGGTCGCGAACCGCGCCCGAAAATCCCGTACCTAACAATGCGTCAACAATAATGTGGGGTGAACGGAGAGACTTTGGAAGTCGTTGCTGGAAATGAAGAATCGTTAGACGGGATGGGTCGGATTCTTGAATGCGGGTGAGAATTTGAAAATTCGTCCTGGCGTCGCCTTTCAACTCCCGAGCAGAAGCCATCACGACCACCTGAACAAGCGCGCCCCGATTGACCAGATGACGGGCTACGACGAAGCCATCTCCCCCGTTATTACCCTTCCCACAAAAGACCAGAATCTCTTTCCCTTCCAACGGCTCGTAGGTATCCTCGACAAACGACGCCACACTGGACCCGGCGTTTTCCATCAGCAGCAAACTTGGAATGCCGAAGGATTCGATGGCCGCAGCATCGCACAATCGCATCTCCTCAGCCGAAACGACCGTTTGCATGGACGAAGCTTCCGTTAATGGAATCGTTGAGCGATCTCGACGATCAGCGAAGGATAGAGTCCTAAGAGAATGACGAACAATGCAGCCAAGCCTGTCGCTACCACGGCATAGGCGGAAGGTTTCGAAGGAACATCAGCCTGACCATCCCGGAAGTACATCACCACGACAAGACGCAAGTAATAGTAGACTGAGATGACGCTCGTGAGAACTCCGATTACTGCAAGCCAGGTCATGTTCGCCTTGACAGCGCTCAGAAAAACATAGTACTTCCCGAAGAATCCCGCAAACGGCGGAATGCCCGCGAGTGAAAACATGAACAACGACATCAGCGCCGCAGTAACCGGGCGCTTTGAGCTGAGCCCTGCGTAATCATCGAACGTCAGCCCCCGATCATCTTCCTTCTCCATGGTCGAAAGAATACCGAACGCACCGAGATTCATGAACGTATAGGCAACGACGTAAAACAGTATGCCGGTTTGTCCTTCGGAGTTTCCCGCCGCAATGCCGCTCAGCATGTAGCCCGCATGCGCGATGCTGGAGTAGGCAAGCATGCGTTTCAGGTTGTTTTGCACGACCGCCGTCACGTTACCGACGATCATGGACGCCGCCGCGATCAATCCGATCGCTTCACTCACAGCCGATCCATGAAAATCGAATGTGCCGATGAAAACGGCGACAAAAGCACTGAACGCCGCGGCCTTTGCTCCCGTCGACATGAATCCCGTGACAATCGTCGGAGCTCCCTCATAGACATCTGGCGCCCACATGTGGAACGGCACTGCCGCAACTTTGAATGCGAAGGCAACGATCAACATAGCCACGCCGATACGGAACAAACCGTGATGAGACACGACGACAAATTGTTCGCGCAACGAAGGGATGTTCGTCGTTCCCGTTGCGCCATAGATCAAGGCAATCCCGTATAACAAGAATCCCGTTGCAAATGCGCCGAGGAGAAAATACTTGACGCTCGATTCGTTCGAACGTTCCCTGGTTCGGAAAAATCCCACGAGAACGTAGAGACAGATGGACATCAGCTCGATGCCGAGGAAAATCACAATCAGATCGAGCGCCGATGCCATCAGAATCATACCAAGAGTTGAGAGGACAATGAGAACATAATACTCACCGCGATGCCAATGGAGTTTCGTGAGATAGTCGCGTGAAAGAAGGATGGTCAGAAACGCAGCGACAAGAAACAGCACAGTAAAGTAGCTGCTGTATCCCCCGACGCGCATCATGCCGCCATAGGCGGAACCGTCGAGCGATAACTCCTTCAACGCAAATCCGGCAGAAATCACGACACCTACAATGCTCACATAGAACGAGATGTTGGCCCGGTTAAGGCGCACCGAGTTAACAATCAGAAGCACGAGGCCGGTGACCGTGAGCGTTAGGAATGCAGCAGTATGTGAAAGGTCGTGAAGGTACATGATATCGCTTACCAACCGTCACATGAAAAAGAAATACCAGACGACAACGAAAATCGGTATCAGAATCGGGATCGTGTACTTGAACACATATCCAAGAAAGGTGGGCATGTGGATATGGGCCTGCTCTGCAATCGATTTCACCATGAAGTTCGGTCCGTTGCCGATGTAGGTGTTTGCGCCGAAGAAGACCGCACCGAGTGAGATTGCCTGCACGTAGCGCCACGTGTCCGGCGTGATAGCGAGCGCTCCCTGCTGCAGCGGGTTCGCCAATCCGAGCGCTTCCGGTGTTGCCATGTCGAGCATGACGTGCATATGCTGGACGTTCTCCACGCTGGCTCCGTGCAATCCGAACGCCGCACTCAAGAAGTTAAGATAGGTCGGAGCGTTATCCAGGAAGCTGGAAAGGATTCCCGTGCCCCAGAAATATTGACCCGGTGTAACGACGCCGAGCGTCTGCGAGTTCAGCTCCAACCAGTCGAGCGCGGGAATCATCGTCGCAAATATTCCGGCAAAGAGAATGGCAACCTCCCGAATCGGGATAAAATTGAACTCGTTTTTGTGGTGCACCTCCTTCTTGGTCGTATAGTACGAACCGATTGCAGCGCTCCACATCAACACCTCGCGCAACATCGCGGGATGCTCGATGAAGACCGAGCCGAGGATGACCAGCAAGAAAAAAACATTGTGAAGACCGGACACTTCCGGCTCGTCGGGCTCGAGGGCCGCGAGCTGCTCTTTCGTCGTCTCCTTCTTGAAGTAGTAGGAATCGATCAGGTAGAACGCCAACAGCACCAGACCCACGGTGATCAGCCAAATCTCCCACACGCGGCCGATGATCCAGAAGAACGGCACGCCCTTGAGGTATCCGAGGAACAGCGGCGGATCGCCGATGGGCGTCAACGCACCGCCGATATTACTGACGACAAAAATAAAGAAAACGACATGGTAGGGCTTGATGCGATACTTGTTGATGCGGAGATACGGCCGGATGAGCAGCATCGAAGCCCCGGTGGTACCGAGGAAGTTCGAGATCACGGCTCCGACTGAAAGGAGAATCAGATTTTCGTGCGGAGCTGCTTTACCACGAACGCGAATATTGATTCCACCAGCGACCACAAACAGAGAGCCAATCAAAGAAATGAAGCTGATGTATTCATGGAAGGTCAACAGAAGTCTCGGCACGTTGTCCAGAGCCACGACATAATAGAGCACGACAACGGCGCCTAGAGCATAGGAGACTTTCGGGTAGTTATGTTCCCACCAGTGCCGGTTGATGAACGGCATGACTGCAATCGACCCGAGCAGGAGGACAAAAGGCGTCACCCACCAGACATTGACCGGGAGGATTTGCACGTTCTCGAACAGATGGTGAAAGGCGTTGAAAAAGTACAACGAGATCGCGGCAACGATGGCAGTAACGATGAGAACTCGTCGTCGGGTTTGCTCCATGCTTTCTCCGGTTAGTGTTGGTCTGGTTTCACAAGCGATTCTGCAGTCTGGATCTGACCGCCCCTTCCTACCTGCTCGACCTTCTGCACAACTTCTTTGACAACTGCTGCAGACTTTGCCAGAAAGGTTGAAGGATACACTCCGATCCAGACGATAAAGATCAGGATGGGAACCAACGAAGCAATTTCGCGGGCGTTAATGTCGGTAAGTGCGTGCCCACCGTAGAGTCCACCCTCTCGCACCGGCCCAAGCATGACTCGCTGATACATCCAGAGGAAATAGACGGCAGCGAAAATCACTCCGGTCGCAGCGATGATTGCATACCATTGATTCGCGAGAAAAAGAGACTTGAATGCGCCGATCAAAATGAGAAACTCACCTATGAAGCCGTTCAGCCCCGGCAACCCGATCGAAGAGAGTCCAACAATGAAGAAGATCGTCGCAAACACAGGCATGATCTTGGCAACTCCTCCAAAATCAGATATCAATCGTGTATGCGCACGGTCGTAAATCATCCCGACAATCAAAAAGAGAGCGCCGGTGGAGAGTCCGTGGTTGATCATCTGGATGATGGCTCCTTGCATTCCCTCTTCGGTCATCGCGAAAATTCCGAGCACGACAAAGCCGAGGTGCGAAACGGATGAGTACGCCACAAGCTTCTTGATATCCGTTTGCACCATCGAGACCAGAGCGCCATACACGATTCCGATGACTGCCAGCGTGCACATGTACGGCATCGCTCTCAGCGCGGCATCGGGAAAGAGCGGCAGACAGAAACGGATAAATCCGTAGGTACCCATTTTCAACAGAACACCGGCAAGAATGACGCTGCCGGCAGTCGGAGCCTGAACGTGCGCGTCGGGCAACCAAGTGTGAAGTGGGAAAACCGGAACTTTGATCGCAAAACTCAACGCGAACGCCAAAAACATCCAGAACTGTAGTCCAGCGCTTAACCGTGGAGCGAGGGTGTACAGCTCTACAAGGTTCGTCGTGAATTTCCCGTTGGGCAGCAACGACGCGTAGTAGCCCAGCGCAAGAATCGCAACAAGCATCAACAGACTGCCAAAGAGCGTGAAGAGGAAAAACTTTATTGCCGCGTACACTCGTTCCTGTCCTCCCCAGATTCCAATGATGAAATACATCGGAATCAACATCGCTTCCCAGAACACATAGAAGAGGAACAGGTCGAGCGCAGCAAAAACTCCAATCATGCCGACTTCGAGCAAGAGAATCATGATCGCATACTCTTTGAGGCGGTGAGAGACGGAGTTCCATGTCCCGAGCAATGCGAGCGGCGTGAGAAAGGTCGTTAGCACGATGAGCAACAAGGACATGCCGTCGATGCCGACGTAATAGCTGATGTTCAAGCCGGCAATCCAAACGGCCTGCTCTTGGAATTGAAAGCCGGAGACCGCGGAATCAAATCGAAACCAGAGCAGCAATGAGGCGATAAACGTCAACACGGTCGCAGCAAAAGCGACCAGTTTGATCGGCTCCGCCTTGTTCTTATCGAGGGCAAGAACCGCCAGTGCACCGACGAGCGGCAGGAAGATTGTAATGGTGAGGATATTCATCTTATTCTCTTGCCAGTAAGGCACGAAGTCACAAAAAAAGATCACCGACAATAAGAACGCCTTGGTGACTTTGTGACTTCGTAGCAAATCTCTAACGGAACACGATCCACGCAACGACAACAAGAATGCCGCCGACGAACACCACGGCGTACATCTGAGCGACGCCGGTCTGGATTCTCCGAATGGAGTTGGCAGCGAGATCAACAAGCTTTGCGACTCCATTCACGGCGCCGTCGATAACGGAAACATCGACGCCCTTCCACAACAGCGCCTCGGAAACCTTGACCGTCGGAGTGACTATTGCCTTATCGTACGCTTCATCGACGAAATACTTGTTCCAGAGGAGCTTATAGAATCCCGCAAATCGCTCCTTCCATTGGTCTGCAAGTTCTTGCCGTTTCAAATAGACCGTGCGTGCTGCGTAGATTCCGAGTAACGCGATTCCGAGCGAGACGATCATCAACAGGTATTCCGTCACGGATACGTCGTGAAATCCGAGTGCCAGCTTGTCGTTAGCCTTGGCAAAGACGGGTTCAAGCCAATGTTCGATCGCATTGCCGCCGCCCAGGCTTTCCGGAATTCCGACGAATCCTCCTACGATCGAAAGAAATGCAAGGATGATAAGCGGCACCGTCATCGTCTTCGGCGCCTCATGCGGATGAATGTGCTGATGGTTGAACCTCTCCTTGCCCTCGAACGTCAACGACACAAGCCTGAACATGTAGAATGCCGTCAGCGCGGCACCAAGAACTCCGAAGGCCCAGAGCAGGACGGATCCGTAATCGCTGCTGAATGCCTTCCACAGTATTTCGTCCTTGCTGAAGAATCCGGCGAAGGGAAAAATCCCCGCGATCGCAATCGCTCCGACGACAAACGTCTTGTACGTCGTCGGAAGATACTGCTTCAGCCCGCCCATTTTTTGAATGTCTTGCTCGTCGTGCATCGCATGAATCACGGCACCGGATCCGAGAAACAGGAGTGCCTTGAAGAATGCGTGCGTCAGCAAGTGAAAAATTCCGGCAGTGAATGCCGCGACGCCCATCGCAAGAAACATGTAGCCAAGCTGACTTACCGTGGAATACGCGAGCACCTTTTTGATGTCATTCTGCACCAGTCCCATCGTTGCGGCAAAGATCGCCGTGAACGCCCCGATGACAGCCACGATCTGCAGCGTCAGAGGAGAAAGAGCGAACAGGATCGAGCACCGCGCGACCATATAGACGCCTGCCGTCACCATCGTCGCTGCGTGGATGAGTGCGCTCACCGGAGTAGGACCCGCCATCGCGTCCGGCAGCCAGACGTAGAGTGGAATCTGCGCGGACTTTCCCGTCGCACCGACAAAGAGCAACAGTGTAATCCAGAACATTGCATTCCCGCCAAGGGTCAACACCGCTGCACGATTAAATACCACATCAAAATCAAGGCTTCCAAACGTCGTAAAAATCAGGAACATGCCGATCAGGAATCCGAAATCGCCGATTCGGTTCACGATGAACGCTTTCTTTGCGGCATCGCTCGTAGTCGCGGTTCCGGGTTTATATCCGCCGGTCTCAAACTTTCGGTCGTGCCAGAACCCGATGAGCAGGTACGAACAGAGACCGACTCCTTCCCAACCCAAGAACATCAACAGGAAATTGCCGGCGAGTACGAGGTTGAGCATCATGAAGATGAACAGGTTGAGGTACGAGAAAAAACGCCAGAAGCCCGGGTCGCCTCGCATGTAGCCGATGGAGTAGACGTGAATCAAGAAGCCAACGCCGGTAACGATCAGTACCATGAGAATCGAAAGCTGGTCGATCTGGTAAGCGACGGATACGCTGAGCGAGGTTGCCGTACCGGTGAAGGTCGAGACCCACGTGAACAGCTCTACGATCTCTTTCCGATCATCGGGGTGAAGGCCGAGCATGTGGAAGAAAATCGCAGCAGCGATCAAGAACGAAAGTCCAACCGTACCGCTGCCAATGATGCCAACGAGGGTTTCATTCTTGAGCCGACTGCCAAAAAGCCCGAGAATGACGAAGCCGAGGAGAGGAAAGAGAACTATGTATGGGGCAAGAGAAAACATAAGTTAGAATTGATTCATCGGTTCATTTCTTCGATATGAATTCAGCTTTAGCAGGTTGTTGATAAACTAGGCAATATGTCATTCTGAACTCCGACGCTTTTTGTCGGGGTGAAGAATCTGATTTAAAAAGATAGATTCTTCAGTCGCTTCCTGCCCGCCAACACGCAAGCCGTTGCAGGCCAGGCGGGCGCTCCTTCAGAATGACAGAAAAAAAATTTTCAACATCCTGTTAGAGCGTGCCCGGCACGTGGCACGATAGTTTGCTGCCACGGACGTTCCTGAGCGCAATATCTGTCTTCCAATTATCCTTGCTTCATCACTTCTCGGCAACACTTGAAACATCTTGACAATACGAACACCGAACTGTTTTGTCCTCTGCTTCAGTTGCTCTGATTGAGTCATAGCTATCTCTACGGTTTAGTCGCCAATGATCCAATCACTCATGATTCAATCGTCAATTCTTTCTCACCACTTCAAAATATTAATCTCATCAAGGTTAACTGTCTGCTTATTGCGGAAGAGCGCAATGATGATGGCAAGCCCAACGGCTGCCTCGGCGGCAGCAACCGTCATAACAAAGAACACGAGCATTTGCCCACGGACATCTCCGAAATAGGACGAGAACGCCACCAGCGTCAGGTTCACGGAGTTCAGCATCAGCTCGATGGACATGAAGACGATGATCGCGTTGCGTCGTGTTAACACGCCGACAACACCGATAAAAAACGTTATCGCGCTCAATATGAGATATGGTTGCACAGACATGCTATTCCAATTTCTTTTTTGCCAGGACAACCGCGCCGACAATCGCCGCCAACAACAAGATCGATGTTACTTCAAACGGAAAGAGATACGTCGTATACAGTTCCCTTCCGATATATTCCACGGTTCCGATATCGATGCCCTTCTGCAAATTACCCGGCGGCAACCCGGCGTCAGGAAATCCGACGATGGAGAGAACTTCCATCAGCAAGCCGAAGGTCAAGCCCGCGGCGAAAACCTTTCGCACCGAAATCGCTTCCGCCAAACGCTGCTCGTCGCCTAAGTTCAGCAGCATGATGACGAACACGAACAGCACCATAATGGCGCCGGCATAGACGAGAATCTGAATGACGGCGATGAATTGCGCGTGGAGTGTCAGATACAGGCCGCCGAGACAGAAGAGGTTCAGGATGAGATAGAGCGCGGCGATGACGGGATTGCGGCGCGTGATCACCATCAGCGCCGAAGCGACGGAGGCAACTGCAAGTGTATAGAAGAAAATCGTTTCGAAAGTCACGGTGCGTTTGTGAGTTTATCTACGCCGCCCGGAGCCAGCGATAGAGCTCGGGAATTGTCGGCCGCTTCCCGTAGACGAGTATCGCCGTTCTAAATATTTTCCCCGCAGCCCACATCATAATCCAAACGGAAACGACAAGCTCGAGGATCGTCACAAGGATTTCCCACAACTCCGGCATCTGAATCGGCATGCGCATCACCATAAATGTGGGCGTGAACAGCGGAATAAACGAAAGCACTTTGACCCACGTTGAGTCGGGATTCTGCATAACGGGCATTGCCAGCACGACGGGGAACACGAGCGTGAGGCTTACGTAGCTGGTTATCTGTTGCGCTTCCTGCTCTGTTGTGACCGGTGAACCGGCGGCAACAAAAATCGCTGCGTACAGCAAGTAGCCCAGAACAAAATAGATGAGCGCGACAAGGAATATATCAAGCTGGAAAATCGTTGTGTGGAATTTCACCGAGACTGCGAACGCCATCAACGCCCACAAGAGCATCTGAACAAGGCCTAAGCCGCTCAGCCCCAGGATCTTTCCTGCCATCAGGTCTTGACCCGAGCACGACGACATCAGAATCTCCACAAGCCGATTCGATTTTTCTTCCACCACGCTTCGTATCAAGAATTGGCCCGACGTCAACACTAAGAACATCAGCATCATGATGATGATATACGAGCTGAAGAACGTCTCCAGGAATCCTGATTCTTTCTCCTCTCCTTCGCCGGTTATCTTGATTGATCGAACGTCGATATCGGCCATTAATTTCTTCAGGAGGGAAGGATCGTATCCCAAGCTGAGTGCCCGTTTTTCAATCACCACCTCTTCGATGGTTCGCGAAAACCGTTCCTGCACCCGGAAATTGCCAACATTCTCAGCCCTGTATTCCACGTTCCCGCTATCGAACACCGTTGCTGGTATATAAAAATAGCCTTCGATCTGTTTCTCTGCCACGAGCCTGTTCGCCCTGGCCCGCAACTCGTCCAGCGAGCCGTCACCGCGCAAATTCCTGACGACGTAATTCGGTTGGCCGCCGGGGAGCTTGTATTTCTCATCGAGCTTCTGGGCAAGCTTCTCGACGATACCATTCGTTTCATCAAGAACGCCGATAACGACCGTGCGTTCGTCCGGCTTTCCCGCAAGCAGACCCGGCAACACCCCGAACACGACCATGATAACGGGAGTGAGGATGAGAGAGATCAAAAATGCTCTGGTCTTGACCTTCTCGACGAATTCCCACTTCGCGATGGCGAGTTTCTTGTTCATGCGCTGATGAACGCGGTTGTGCCTGGCGATCCCACAACATCGATGAAGATAGAGTTAAGCGACGGCTCAACGATCTCGAACTTCCGCAGCGCAATCTTGCTGTCCAGACTGGCGAGCAGGTCCTTCGTATGCTTCATGTCGGAAAGCTCCAGCTCGGCATAGTTCTGGTAGATGTCTGCGCGGCGGACATACGGCAGCGCTTTCAGGAACGAGCCATCGCCCTCGTATTCGAGATGGACGGAGTTCTTGCCGTACCGTCTCTTCACGTCTGCTATCGAACCATCGACCACCACCTTCCCTCTGTTGATCAAACAGATCGTGTCGCACAGCCTCTCCGCCTGATCCATTTGATGAGTGGAGAAAATGATGGCCGTATTCTGCTGTCGGAGCTCGAGCAGGATATCTTTCAGGAGGACTTGGTTCACTGGGTCGAGACCCGTAAATGGCTCATCGAGAATGAGAAACTGCGGGCGATGGAGAACTGAGATGATGAACTGGACTTTCTGCTGGTTGCCTTTCGAAAGCTCCTCCACCTTGCGCTGCGCGTTTTGACCAAGGTCGAACCGTTCGAGCCATTTCATCGCCAGCGGTTTCGCTTCCCGCTCGCTCATTCCCTTGAGCGAAGCGAAGTAGAGCATCACGTTGATGATCTTGCTCTTTTTATACAGACCTCGCTCTTCGGGAAGGAAGCCGACTACATTCCAGGTCTCTTCGCCAAAGGGCTTCCCGTCGAACGTTATTTCCCCGGAATCTGCCTGGATAATGTTGAGCACCGTCCGGATCGTCGTGGTCTTCCCGGCGCCGTTCGGTCCGAGCAGACCAAAGATTTCGCCTCGCTTCGCTTCTAACGACACGCCATCCACCGCAACGACGGTGTCGAACTCTTTCCGGAGATTTTTTACTTTGAGCATAACTTCGTGCAGGAGAGGATTCGAATCCTCGCCTGCCATGTTTTACGGTGTCAAACGATAAATCATGCGTGGAAACGGAACCGTCTCGCGAATGTGGTCCAAACCGCAGATCCACGCAACGGTGCGCTCGATTCCCAGGCCGAAACCAGCGTGCGGCACACTCCCGTACCGTCGCAAATCGAGGTACCACTCAAACGCCTCCTGCGGCAGCCCATGCTCTTTAATGCGTTTCAGGATCGTGTCGAAGTCATCCTCGCGCTGGCTGCCTCCGATGATCTCTCCGTAGCCTTCGGGCGCAAGCACATCGAGCGCCAACGCAACGTCTGGATTATTCGTATCGCGTTTCATGTAGAACGCCTTCACCTTCGCGGGATAGCGATGGACCATCACCGGACGGTCAAATTGCTCCGAGATTGCCGTCTCATCCGGGGCGCCAAAATCATTCCCCCACTCGAACGGCAGACCTTGTTTGTGCAGAATCTCGACCGCCTCGTCATACGAAATCCTCGGCAACGGCCTTTTGACATTCTGCAGTAACGTCGTGTTACGTTCCAATATTTTCAGCTCTTCCCCGCGGTCGTTCAACACTGTCCGAACGATGTATTCCAAAAACTCTTCCGCGAGGTCCATGTTGTCATTCAGGTCGGCAAATGCAACCTCCGGCTCGACCATCCAGAATTCCGTCAAGTGTCGGCGGGTCTTGGATTTCTCCGCTCGGAAGGTCGGTCCAAAGCAATACACTTTGCCGAACGCCATCGCGCCCGCTTCGGCATAGAGCTGGCCGGACTGCGCGAGATAGGCTTTCCCCAAATCGAAGTACTCCGTCTCGAAGAGCGTCGTCGTTCCTTCACATGCAGCGGGGGTCAAGATCGGCGTATCGATGAGGGTGAATCCTCTCCCGTCAAAAAAATCGCGAATAGATTTGATGATGCGCTGGCGTACACGCATGATGGCATGCTGGCGCGACGAGCGCAGCCAGAGATGCCTGCGGTCGGCCAGAAACTCAACGCCATGCTCCTTGGGCGTGATGGGATACTCCTGCGCAACCTGGATAACCCGAACGTCGGTCAGTTCGAGCTCGTATCCGCCCGGCGCCCGGTCCTCTTTCCGCACCTTCCCGTGCACGGAAAAGGACGACTCCTGCGTCAGCGTGTCGAAGCTGGCGAAAAGCTCGTCGGCGATCTGCCCTTTCACCATCACACACTGCACAATGCCCGTCCCATCACGAAGCAGTAGAAAACGGATCTTTCCGCTGGAGCGTTTATTATAGAGCCAGCCTTTGAGGGTCACCTCTTCGCCGACGTGATTCTTCAGTTCTTCAACGTAGATGTTGTCTCTTCCCATACGTTCTCGTTCTAAAAACTGCGCTCAATATACCTAACGGAAAGTTGATGTTCAAACAAAAAAGGTCGGGAAATCGGGACGATTTACTTTGCGGCGGATGAAGACACCGAACCCTGGAGCTCTTCCCTCAGCGTACGCGCCGGCTTGAATGTCGAGTCAATTGCGAGCGCCCGGTCGACTGCCTGCAGCGCGAGGTCGACGCGTTGCTGCTCGTGCATGAGCGCGGCATTCATCGTCAGCATTCTCGCCGATAAGAAACGAATCCCGCGCGTGTAATCGTTCTCAAATGCAGTCGGACGAAACGTCAACGGTAGCGCCTTAACGTTCGGCTTTTCATTCTCTCGCAAGAGTCGGAACAGCAGACCTTCCGGCACGCGGTGGTAGTTGAACGCGAACTGCGGCTCGATCTCCGAGCCAACGTAGACCGGCCGATCTCCCATCGCCTTGTCGATGAAATCGTTGACCATGTCATTGAAGCGCGCCTCGATGACCGCCGCGTCATACGGCATATCGTGCTCGAATTTGTAAAGCTCAGTCAAAAAAAGATTCACCTTCACTCTCGACCGTTCGATGAGCCGGGCGTAATTTTGCTCCAACAGGCGAAAGTACCACGAGCGCCGCAGCAGTTCTTTATCGAGGACCACAACATCCGGCCGCTGCTTCCTGACGTACTGTTGATAGTAGGACGAAGCGACAAAATAGTCCCACTGATAGGTCAGAATAAACGCGTTAGCCTCGACGTTGTCGAGGATGTTGTGCGTGTAATCGTGGACAAGATAATTGTCGGACTGGTCGACGTTAGGCTTGTTCTGCCACCATTGAATTGCGGGAAAAATGAGAAGAACCAAGACGACATACCGTGCCTTCTGCGGAAAAGACGACAAGCCGATCTGGAGTGCATTGAGTCCGAACACGATGAGCCAAGCCGCGGCCAGATACGCCAGCAAGAAATAAGAATCGATGTCGTGGATGTCGTAATTGATGGCATAGAGCAGGCAGCCGGAAAAGAGCAACAGGAGGAAGAAAAACAGTTTTCCACTTCGAACTAAGGCGGCGACAATTCCCACCGCCAGGACGAGAAGGAGAATCCAATGGAATTCCTGCGGAAAGGTTAGGGTGAAATACCGAAACTGTTTCTCGGCATTTTCAAAACTTGAAAACATCCACGACCGGTACTGTTTGCCGGTGATGTGCCAGAAGAAGCGCTCGAGCTCGACCGGGTTTCCCCAGTTCAACGGCGGTTGCGCGCCTGCACGCACAGGCAAGTACAGATAGACCGACAGACCGAGGAAAAGGAACGGCGCGAGTTTCGCTACACGATAGAACGATTCCTTCCTCAAACCCAGGACGCGGAAGTAGAGAAAGAGAAACGCCGGCGCAAGCAGCATCGTTGTCAAATGATTGGCGAAACTGAGTCCGAGCCCAAAGGCGAAGAGCACAAGGGAGGATGAAACGATCGTCGTCTGATTCTTCTGTTCTTCCACGCCACGAACAAAGAAATATGTCGTCAATATTAGTAAGAGCAGGTGCAATGAATAGACCTCTACGGCAACCGACTGACTCCAGAACGTCGTAGAAAACGCGAGCACGAGAGAGCCGCACGCGGCCGCAAGCGAGAATCCCCCGCTCCGGTCTGGATCTGAGTTTCCGACAAACAGCTTCGACCTGAAGAACAGCAGCGACATCTTGTAAAACCAGCCAACGGCAGCAGCGGAAAACAACGCTGCAAGAACATTCAGACGGACAATTTCTTCGGTGCCAAGCGGAATCATGGCGGCACAGCGGCCGAGGAGTGTGAAGAGCGGGTAGCCCGTGGGATGTGCGATGCCGAGAGTGGTCGCGACGGCGGCAAGCTCACCGGCGTCGACAAATGAGACTGCCGGACTGATAGTCGTGAGGTAAGCGGCCAGTGCAATCAGCGACAATCCGAAAGCCGCCAGGTTCTCATCCTGAAATAGTGATTTACTCATCCTCATGGTTCCCTGCACAGTTGAAATGCTTTGAGCATGAGCTTCCGGTTGGTCTTCTGGATTGTGCGAACGCGTTGTATGAGAGTGTCCGTCGATTGTTCTCCCATCGCCGCCGCAAGGGCAACGAGCTGATCCCGGTCGCGCGGTAGGACAAAATCGCTCTGCCCGGAATTCAGCCTCACCAGCGTCTCGAGCGAACGCAAATAGAAAAGATTCTCTCTGAGTGTCTTGGCCTCAGACTTCTTGAAAATCTTTTCTTCTCCCAGCGCATCAATCGCATCGAATGAATTTGAGACACGTGACGCTTTCTTTTCAGCTCCATAGTTCATCTGTAAGACCTGGACGAGATACTCGAGATCGACCAGCCCTCCTCTCCCCACTTTCAAATCGATTCCTTTCTTTGACCTTTCCAATTCGATCTTTCGTCGCATCCGGGCCAAGTCGTTCACCTCGTCGTTCTGAAGCGATGGGTGAAACGCAAACTCTCCGACGAGAGCATGAACATCCTTGGCCACTTCTTGATCGCCTGCGATCACGCGCGCCTTCACCAACGCTTGTCGTTCCCACAGCGACGCTCGCTTCATGAGATACTCCCGATAGTAGGAGAATTCAACTGCCAGCGGCGCGCTTTTCCCTTCCGGCCGCAAGCGCATGTCGAGGTCGTACACGTGAAGTCCCTCCTGAACAAATGAAGAAACAAACTTTCGTGCAATAGTCTCAGCCACCCTTGCAGACGATGCATCCTGTCCCCGATAGATCAACAGTAGATCCAAGTCCGAGCCGACCGTGATTTCGCTGCCTCCATATTTTCCCAACGCAACGAGCGCGGTGGGAACCTGTCCGTGAACCTCACGAAGATACCGTCGAGTGACGATTTCATCCGCCAGCCCCGAGAGCTCACGAGTTGCATCCGCAACGGAAATCTCGCTCAGCAGCCAACGGAGGAGAATCTTGAATTCATTGAAGGCTTTGTACCGGCGAACGTCTCCATCCCTCAAGAATTCCCAACCGAAATGACCGCTCAAGAATTCCCCCGGTTGACCAACCAAGGTTTCGAACAACAGCGGCTCTGCTGCAAGAAGCTCTGACATGAGCCGACTCCGAGAGCAGACCAACAAGAAAAGCTCCGGCAACTTCTCGCTGTCGAGAGCCTGCAGGACAGAACGCCGGAGCGACGGTGCATTCAGGAAAAGGGAAAGATTATGAAGTGCCCAATCAGGTGCTTTCTGCTTTTTGATCTTCCGCAGAAAGAGATTGAACTTCTGCTGTGCATGAAGCTCTGGAAAGGATTCGACAATCTTCTTCAGATGATCGACAGCATTCCGCGTATTCTGGAAGCCTGATGTTCGCAAGAATCGATCTGACATACCTTCCGTACTGATTGCCGTCAGTTTCGTCTTCCGAAAACCAAAGACGGTTGTGAAGATTCTCCGCACCGTTCGGCGATGCCGAGTAAGTTGTTTACGGAATGCGGCCGGTGACCGAAAGCCCAGCCGCTTCGCGAGCAACTCAGTTTCCTCTTTCGAATCCGGCAAGGAATGGGTTTGCATGCCGTAGAGCAATTGGAGGCGGTGTTCTACTATTCGGAAAAACTTGTACGCTGCTGCGAGCTGCGCTTGCTCGGCTCTTTTCAACAACGACTCTTCCGCCAGACGTTCGACTGCCTTCAACGTGTTCCGTTCTCTCAGCCTTTCAGCCCTTCCCCCATGAAGCAACTGCAACGCCTGAACGATGAACTCGATATCGCGTATCCCGCCGGTACCGAGCTTGATGTTGGCGATCGGATCCGTCCTTCCCTCAATCTTCCTTTTCATCTCCGCAATTTCGTCGAGAGGGCTTCTGGAGTGCGTTTTGGGGTAGACGAACGGCCGCAGGTCATTCAGCAGCTTTTCGCCGACTTCAACGTTTCCCGCCACGACACGTGCTTTCGTCAGCATTTGTTTTTCCCACAATTCGCCGCGCGTTTCATAGTAGTCCATGTATGCCGGCCGTGACATTGCGATGGGACCGGCAGTTCCCTCGGGCCTCAATCGCAAATCAACGCGGTACAGACGACCCGCTGCCGTATGCTCGGTTAGCCTTCGTACGATGAACTCTGCAACACGAGAATAATACTCGTGCAACGTCTTCACTCGCAACTGAGGAACATCGAACTCGCCATCACTGTCATACACGAACATCAAGTCGATATCGGAGCTGAAGTTCAGCTCTCCTCCTCCCAACTTTCCAAGTCCTATCACGGCAAAGTTGCCCGGAGGAGATTTCCCCGATCGCTCCGACAGATGTTGCTCCGCCAATTCCACCAAGGCGGACAGTATACACTCCGCAAGCGCTGAAAGCTCGCCGGCAGTGACGGAAACATCGGCCTCCTGAAGAATTTCGCGAGCCCCAATCCGCAGCAGCTCACGCCGCTGGAAACGCTTTAACGCGTCTAACTTTTTGTCCACGCGTCCAAACGGTGCAACGACACGACGCGCGTGAGGGAGGTAGGCCGACTTCGTTTCGACAGTTTTCAACGCGGGCGTCGACGTTAACCATCGGAAAAGCTCCGGATCGCGCACCAGGATATCGGCAAGATATTGAGACTGACTGAACAGCTCGAGCGCAATTTGTTGCAACAGGCGGTGTTGATGAAAGTCTCGAAGCAATGATATAGAAAACCCTGACGAGAGAAAGCGGTGAACATTGTTGAGGGCCCGGCGTGGATCGGGAGTTTGATTGAGGTCGGATCGAAGTGCTTTGAGAAACGGCGAGAGAGATATCCCGGCCTCCAGCACCATCTGTTCGATGGATGTGAGCAGCGAAGTTTGCCCAATGACATCTCGAAATGTTGGCGGACCACTCTTCATGCACGGGCAAGGTACCAAAAATGACTCAAACTTACCCGACGATTCGCAATTCACCTTCTACTCTTCACCGCTGTTGTCCTTGCTTCTCTCCGCCTCATCCTCTATATTTCAAACCACATTCCTTCATTTATCCATTCTCAAGTTCAATTCAGGTGATCCATGGTAAAACTTATTGCGCTCTATAAAGCTCCAGACAACCCAGCCGAATTCGATCAGCACTACAGCGAAGTCCATACTCCGCTTGTGAAGAAAATGCCCGGACTACGAAAACTCGAAGCGGCGAAAATCACCGGTGCACCTATCGGCGAGCCGAAGCATTACCTGCTTGCCGAAATGTATTTCGATTCACAAGATGCGCTTAACGCATCGATGGCATCGCCCGAAGGCAAAGCCGCTGCACGAGACCTGATGAGCTTCGCGGGAGATCTCGTGTCGATGTTCTACGCCGACGTCAACGCAGAATGAACCAATCACCACTCACTCCCGCTACAAAACAGTCCCGCTTTACGGGATCCCGTACAACGGGACGGGATTCAAAAAACGAACATTTAACCAATTAACCAATCACCAATGTCTAAGTATTCTGGCATCTCGCACAAGAACTTTCGCCTCAAACATCTTCTCTATGAAAAGAGAAACTGGGTCGCGACGATCACCATCAATCGGCCGGAGGTTCATAACTGCCTGAACCTCGAAACACTACAAGAACTCGGTGGGGTATTGCAAGACGCAGCGTGGGATGACAAAATCGCTGTCGTTGTCTTAACAGGTGCTGGGGATAAAGCTTTCTGCACGGGCGCGGATATTAAAGAGTGGAAGGAAGATTTTCTGGATCGACCGCAAGATTTCTACAAGTGGATGGGCGTGTTTATCGAGACCTTCGACCGGCTGCGCAACATCGGCAAGCCGACGATCGCGCGCTTGAACGGCATGGTCGTGGGTGGAGGAAACGAGCTGCAAATGTCGTGCGATCTCGCTATCGCTGCCGATGATATATTTATTCGCCACGTTGGAGTAGAGCGTGGAAGTGTCCCCTCGGCTGGGGCAACGCAATGGCTACCGCTGATCGTTGGCGAGCGGCGTGCGAGAGAAATCATTCTGCTGTGCGAGCCGATCCCCATCCGCAAAGCGCTCGAGTGGGGACTCGTCAACGAGGTCGTTCCCCGCGCGAAACTCGACAAGGCTGTCGATGCAATGGCGAAGAAGCTTGTGAACAAACTGCCTGAGGTCACCCGCTACGCGAAACAGCAGCTTAACTTCTGGCGCGATTTTTCCTGGGCAATGACCATCGGCCACGTGCGCGATTGGCTGACGGTCCACACCGGCGCGCCGGAGATTGTAGAAGGAATCAAAGCCTTCTCCGAAAAACGACCGATTGACTATGAAAAAATCAGATTGCAGTTGGGAGAAAGCAGTAAGCAGAAGACTGGAGTCAGAAGAAAGAAAAAGTAATCTACGATCGGGAGATCGGGTCATCGAGCCATCTTACGAACACTCAATCAGCCGATGGCCAGATCGCCCGATGACTCAATTTTATCTAACACCCTTCACCTATCACCAAACACCTATCACCAACAACCTATGTCCTATCAAAACATAATCATTACCAAAGAACCCGGCTACGCCATCGTCCAATTCAATCGCCCGGAAGTTCTCAACGCCCTCAACATGAAGCTGATGGAAGAGCTCGTGGATGCGCTGGAGACACTCGACAAGGACGACGACGTCCGCTGCATCATCATCACCGGCAACGAGAAAGCCTTCGCAGCCGGCGCCGACATCAAAGAAATGGCCGATGCCTCGGCAGTGGAGATGCTTATTCGAGATATGTTTGCGCGCTGGGACCGGATTCGCAAGATCAAAAAGCCTCTGATCGCTGCGGTGAGCGGCTTTGCGCTTGGCGGCGGTTGCGAGCTTTCGATGACGTGCGACATCATCATCGCATCGGAGACGGCAAAGTTTGGTCAACCGGAGATTAACATCGGCGAGAAGACCGGAGCAGGCGGAACACATCGCTAAACTCGTTCGCTCTGCAAAGCAAAAGCGATGGAGATTGTGTTGACAGGCAAGATGATTTCCGCACAAGAAGCGCTGCAGTGGGGACTCATCAACAAGATCGTGCCGGTTGAGTATTACCTGCAGGAAGCCAAAGACCTCGCCAAAGAAATTGCGAGCAAGCCGCCGGTTGCCGTGCGATTAGCCAAAGAAGCCGTGCTGAAGGCGTTCGACACCACGATTGAAGGCGGACTCGAATTCGAGCGCAAGAACTTTTACCTCCTCTTCGCCAGCGATGACCAGAAGGAAGGAATGAAAGCATTTGTGGAAAAGAGAAAAGCGGAGTGGAAGGGGAAATGAACAAATTAGAATTCACAGTTCGTTATTTATCCTTTCGAAAGAAAATTATCAAATGGAACTGACAGTTTCAGACTGGGTCGGAATTGCACAAGCAGCTGTTCTTCTCCTGACTGCTATAGTCATCGTTTGGTATACTATCGAGACTCACCGTATCAGAAAGGAAACCACAAAGCAATCAAAAGAAGCCAGCAACCAAACAGCCTTACTATCAGAACAACTTTTGCTTCTCAGGAAACAGCTTGAGCTAGATATAAGTGAACAACTCAGCAGTATTGAACCGATTCTAAAATTAGAAGGTGGTTCTTGAACAGGCGATAGGGCCGTTCTTACATTTATAAACAAAGGTGGACCCGCAAAGGACATAAGGATTGAAGACTCATCTCAATTTAATATAAATGTTTCCCCAACTGATGTGATTGATTCTGGAGAAACTGGTCACATTACCATTTCTGGAAATGGACTAAGAGAATCAGAAAGAAGCGATTTTAAGATTTTTTACAGAGACAAACTTGGTAATGAGAAATATATCAAAGCCACTTTTCTGGAAAGCGAACCTCAATGAAATTTGAAAAATAGTATTACCCGACGTCTACCTAAAAAACCTTATGCCCAACTACTCCACTCTCCTTCTATACAATCCAAAACAACGTCCTCACCATCACGCTCAATCGCCCGGAAGTGTACAACGCCCTCAACGAGGCGGTGAAAAAAGAGCTGAAATTGATTATATTGCTTCAACGCTAATTAGGGGAATTGAATCTTATAAAG
>CAYJSZ010000009.1:11707-40776 GCA_964372545.1 uncultured Ignavibacteriaceae bacterium | reverse complement strand
GAGAGAAAAATTTTTGAAAAAGTCGCGAGGAGAGACGGGAGTTTCTACAGAAGTAACGCGGGGGGCTTAGAAAGATATTTCAAAACTCTGGTTTACGATTCTACAATTGACTGAACATGCCTGCTGCTACAGTTCTTTCTTGAGGAAGTCGGCGGTGTATGAATTCTTGTGCTTGACCACATGTTCGGGTGTTCCTTCTGCCACAATCTCGCCGCCGGCATCGCCTCCTTCGGGGCCGAGGTCGATGATCCAATCCGCAGTCTTGATGACATCCATGTTGTGCTCGATGACGATGACGGTGTTACCTTTGTCGACGAGTTTATTCAACACAGAGAGCAACATTCGGATGTCTTCGAAGTGCAATCCCGTTGTCGGCTCGTCGAGAATGTACAGCGTTTTGCCTGTCCCGACTTTGGAAAGCTCTGTGGAGAGCTTGACGCGCTGCGCTTCTCCGCCCGAAAGTGTCGTCGCCTGCTGGCCCAGTCGGATGTAACCCAAGCCTACATCGTACAGCGTCTGCAGTTTTCGCTGAACGCGCGGCAGCTCGCTGAAGAGCTGAATCGCATCCTCAACGGTCATGTCAAGCACATCGGCAATCGACTTGCCTTTGTAGTGCACTTCGACGGTTTCCCGATTATAACGTTTCCCCTTGCAGACATCGCAGAGCACGTAGACATCGGGCAGAAAATTCATTTCGATGCGCTTCACGCCGTCGCCTTCGCAGTTTTCGCATCGTCCACCTTTGACGTTAAAGCTGAATCGGCCTGCCTTGTAGCCGCGAATTTTCGCTTCGGGGAGCTGCGTGAAGAGATCGCGAATCATCGTAAACAGGCCTGTGTACGTGGCGGGATTCGAACGCGGCGTGCGGCCGATCGGCGACTGGTCGATGTCGATGACTTTGTCAAGGTATTCCAGCCCCTCGATCGACGTATACGGCAAGGGGATCATTTTAGACTTATAAAACTTTCGGGAAAAAATCGGATAGAGGGTCTCGTTGACGAGTGTGGATTTTCCCGAGCCGCTGACTCCCGTAGTGCAGATAAATGTCCCGAGCGGGAATTGTACCGTGAGATTCTTGAGATTGTTCCCCGTTGCACCTTTGAGCGTCAGGACTTTTCCGCTACCTTTTCGACGCTGCATGGGAACTTCGATCGTTCGTTGCCCCTTGAGATAGAGCGCCGTGAACGACTGCCCTGCAAACCCATTCCCATTCGTTTTTAATTTTGCATTTTGAATTTTTAATTGACCTGGTTTTCCGTACGTCACCACGTGTCCGCCATGTTCCCCCGCACCCGGACCGAGGTCAAGGACAAAGTCGGCATGTTGGATCATCTCCTTATCATGTTCAACCACGACAATCGTATTGCCGATGTCGCGCAGGGATTTGAGCGAATTGATAAGCTTCAGGTTATCCCGCTGATGCAGCCCGATACTCGGCTCGTCGAGAATATAGAGCACTCCGACGAGTTGCGTCCCGATTTGCGTCGCGAGACGAATCCGCTGCCCTTCTCCACCCGCCAACGTGCGTGCCGACCGGTCGAGCGTAAGGTAATCCAGCCCCACATTGAGCAAGAAGTCGAGCCGCTGAATGATTTCCTTAAGAACCTGACGAGCGATTTCCATCTGTCGCTCGGTGAGCGAAAGATTGTTGAAGAATTCACGCGCATCCCGAATCGAAAGCCTTACGACATCATGAATATTCCACGTCTTGCCCGACTTCGCGTCTTCGAGTTTGATCGTCAAGCTCTCCTTTCGCAACCGACCACCATGACACGTTCTACATACCGACCTCGTCATGAACGACTCAACCCACTCGCGCACCTGATTCGACGCCGTTTCGTCATAGTACCGCTTCAACATGTCGATGATGCCGCCGTAGCGATGCTTGTAGAGAACCGGTCGACCGCTTTCGGCGTTGTATTCGACCTCAAACTTCTCATCGCCGGCACCGTGAAGCAACACTTCACGAGCCTTGGCAGGAATCTTTCTTAACGGCGTATCAAAATCGAACCCCTCGCGCTTCGCCACGGCGCGAACTTGACTGAACATCCACGTCGGCCTCGGTTTGCCCAGCGGAGCAAGGCCCTCCTGGTTGATCGTCAGGCTGTCGTCTGGTATGATCAACTGCAGATCAAAATTCTTGTGCTCACCCAACCCCTCACAGTCTGCGCAGTATCCTGCTGGAGTGTTAAATGAGAATGAATTCGGCGCCGGCTCGTCATAACTGATGCCACAGAAATGACAGGCGTAGCGCTGACTAAAGAGCTGATCCTGCGTGCCGTCGTTCACGATCAAGACCCCTTCGCCGTAACGCAGTGCGACTTCGACGGACTCTGCAATACGCGACCGGATTTCCTTTTTCACCTGAATCCGGTCGACCACGATTTCGATGTTGTGAATCTTGTAGCGGACGAGCTTCATGCCTTCCGTGATTTCTCGTACCTCTCCGTCGGTTCGCACTCGCACAAAACCGTCTTTGCGGATCTGCTCGAAGAGTTCTCGATAGTGCCCTTTGCGGCCTTTCACGACGGGAGCGAGAATTTGCAGCTTCGCTCCTGCTGGATATTTCAGGATTGCATCGATGATTTGATCGATGGTCTGGCGCTTGACCTTCCGACCGCAATTGTAACAGAATTGAACTCCGACACGAGCAAAGAGTAAGCGAAGGAAATCATAGATTTCCGTAACCGTACCGACAGTTGAGCGAGGGTTATGGCTGACTGTCTTCTGCTCGATGGAAATGCACGGGCTCAGGCCCTCGATGTAGTCCACATCCGGCCGCTCCATCAAGCCGATGAATTGCCGCGCGTACGCAGAAAGGCTCTCCACATACCGCCGCTGACCTTCCGCGTAAATCGTATCGAATGCGAGGCTGGACTTGCCCGACCCTGAGAGTCCCGTAATGACGACAAGCTGGTCGCGCGGAATCTCGACATCGATATTCTTGAGATTGTGAACTCTCGCGCCTTTAACGATGAGCTTTTCTTCCATACGCTGATACTCGCGGATACTCACAGATTCTCGCGGATGTTATCCTTATAATGATTGCAAGAGTTTCTGCGGACTGCTATCTGCCAACTCTCAATGCATCCTTTTTCTCTTATTCAAATATTCAAACAATGCTTTGTCAAACGGCATGCTTGTATCAAGTAAGACGTAGTCGATCGCGTTCTCGCGGCATTCTCGCTTGTAGAACTCCAGGAATTCCTTCATCGACTGCTGATAGGCTTTCTGGATGTGCCACGGCTGTGTCATCAATTCCTCCTTCGTCTCCATGTCTCGAAAAACGGCATCCCCGCCGAACGCAAACGACCGCTCCATCGGGTCGAGCACCTGCATCACGATCACTTCGTTTCCCCTGTGCCGGAAATGCTTGAACGCCGTCATCACCTGCGCGGGATCATCGAAGAGATCGCTAAGAATAATGACCAGCCCGCGACGCTTTATCTGTTCGGCGATGAGATGCAATGATGTTGCAATCCCCGTTTTGTTACCGGGCTGGAGCTGTTCTAGTTCTTTCAGGATTTGCTTGAGATATGTTCGTGTTGCGTGAGGAGGGAGAGAAAGACGAACCTTCTCATCATACACGGTCAAGCCAACAGCGTCCCGCTGTTCAACCATCAGATACGCCAGCGCTGCAGCGATGTAGGAAGCGTATTCAATCTTGCGAAGCTGGCCATTCGCCCGCCGAAGGCTTGACGAAGGCGGGCCGTTCGACGAGTAATCCATCGACTTGCTGGCATCGAGCACCAGATACGATTTGAGATTGGTTTCCTCCTCGAACTGCTTGATGTAAAACCGATCGGTCTTGCCGTACACTTTCCAGTCGAGATGCTTGATTTCATCGCCGGGCATGTACTGACGATGCTCGGTGAATTCGACGCTGAAGCCGTGGTAGGGGCTTTTGTGAAGGCCGGTAATGAAGCCTTCCACGACAAGCCTCGCCCGCAATTCCATGTTCGCGAGCTGTGCCACAACATCGGGCCGAAGATATTTCAACGATTCTTCCATAAAGATGAATTTTCTCCTACGTTCTCACACAGCGGTTGCGATTCCGCTGCGCAGAACCCCGCAGTTCAGCATAACCCAAGGAGGCGAGGAATGCACAACGCACATACAGGCGACACGTCTGCCCTTACAACGCGGTGCTCTTCTCTTAAGCTATCGAAAGCTCGTTGCAGAATCAACAACAAATATTTCAGAATCCTGCGAGGACCAGCAGGCCTCCTGACAAAAAAAACAGCGATGGTTCACTCCATCGCTGTTTCATCACAAGCCAAGCTATGAGGTCGTGTTAGAAATTCCTGCTCACAAGGAGCGACTCGGACCCGACTTCTTTCTTTCCTGTTCCCGGATTCTTCTGAACAGGTACATATTCCTTCACAAAACCGTATCCATCGGCAAAGTACATGTACTGCAGCGTTTCGTAGCTCGTGCCCGCAACGGAGACATTTACTTTCAGCTCCAACTTGTACGCTTGGATGGTCCCCTGTTGCAGCGCAACAGCCTCTTTGGCATAGATTGTACCTTTGAATGAAACGTTTACGGTCACACCATCATGCACTTCCTGCCACTGAGTGATGGAGTATTCCTGGTTGATGCCCGCAGAGCGCTTAAAAAATATTTGCCACGCCGGCGTTGGAAAATCACCAAACCACATCCAGAGGTCACCGTTTTCTACTGCTATATAGGATGTATCAAGCTCCTGAAGTATGCCGACCGGCGTATAGCTGGAGTCAATCATCCTGAACGCGGGCTTGCCCCCGAAATTCACTGCCGCTTGAACATACGACGCTTCTCGATGCACAGAGGCAGAAATTTTCTGGCTGTTTGTTGTATCCAGATCGTACGAGGAAAAGACCCAGATTCTCCCGGCGGCAAGAGGGAAGAGATTCGTTTCAGTGATTTCTCCTTCCGGGGATGCGGGGTTTTCTTTTTCACACGCTATCATAAGCACAAGAAGCATCGTCGTTGCAACTGCAACGACAAACTGGAGAGGAACAAAACGCTTGGTCTCCATAGGAATTTCCTCCCTTATAGTACAATCAATGTTCTGCTTCCTTTCTGTGCATTCAACCTAATCAATTCGAGCAAATGAGTCAAGCAGCCACTGGTACTCATAAACCACGATCAAGGCTTTTTTACTTTCACTTCAATACTATCGGGACGGATGAAAAAAACAATAGGAACGATTCTGAGAGCGATTCGCGTATCGCTAAGAATGCACGACAAGAGAAACCACAAATGGAGGAATTGTCGGAAAGGAAAAATGAGAAGCACGAAGCTATTGTACTTTTTGCATCATCGCGCAGAAGAATCCATCTGTGCCGTGGCGATGTGGAAAAAGTTTGATGAAGCTCCCGGAGACGGCAGAAGACAAATTGAGTTTTGTGGTTTGTTGCGTTGGATCCATCATCGTGAACTCGGAATGCTTCGAAACAAATCGCTCAACGATATCTTCGTTCTCCTCACGGAGGACTGTGCAGGTCGCGTAGACAAGCCTTCCTCCCGGCTTCACCAATGTCGACGATGACTCTAAGATCTGACCCTGTTTCTGCGATAGCTCCCGCACTGTCTCTTCCGTGACCATCCATTTCATGCCCGGATTGCGTCGAATCGTACCCAACCCACTGCACGGTGCATCGATCAAGACAACATCAAAACAGCCTGCAAATTCCGGAGTTAAATCCTCTAAAGCATGTATCGACTTTATCCGCACGTTCGAAACTCCTGCCCTTTTCGCTCGCTTGTGTAGCTCATTTAGCCGGACGTTGTTTACATCCGCCGCAAAAATCTCGCCCCGATTCTTCATGATTGCCGAGAGCGCCAGTGTCTTTCCGCCAGCGCCTGCACATGCATCAAGCACCTTCGCAGTTGGCTTAGGATCAATCAGCAGCGGTAATAGCTGGCTGCCATCGTCTTGTACTTCGAACAATCCATCGCGAAATGATTTGAGTGAAAAAATGTTGATGCGCTTGGGGACGTTGAGGCCAACCGGAGACCACTTCGTCCGCGTCGTCTCCACGCCCTCTCTACGCAAGGCTTCTTGACACTCCTCAACTGTCGTCTTGAGCGTGTTCACTCGCAACGTGAGCGGCGCTTGCTCGTTTAGACTCGCACATAGCTCCTCTGCCTCTTCTGCCCCGAACTGATCGATCAATCTCTTGACCATCCAATCAGGAAAAGAGTAGCGAACTCCCAGTCGAACAACGTCATCTTGTGCCGGCCGATGATTCGTTTTCGCGAGCTGGTTCAGGACGAACGGCAATTGTTCTTTCAGCGAGACGCTATGAAGTTTCTGTTCGATTACTTCCGGCGCGATTTCCGATTTTTGCTCTACACCGACCAAATACGACGCAATGGTCAGGAGCAGAACATCGTCAGACGGTAGGGGTTGATCAACAGTAGAGAGGGCAGATTGCAGCATAACCTGCGCTCTTCGCAAATGCCGCAGCGTGCCGTAGGTTGTTTCGGCTATAAACCGACGGTCGTGCGAGCCTAGATACCTGCGAGAGCGGAAGAAAGAATCGATGAGACTATCGGCGGGTTTACCCCGAAATGTTTCACTTCGGGGCTTGCCCGACTCAAGGATAATACTGAGTAATTCTTGAACGTGGCCGAGAAGCGAAGGAAGTTGCATAGTAAAAGATAGAGAGAAAAGAACGGGAGAGCAAAAAGAGAATCCCCTCTCCTTTTGGGAGAGGGGCCAAGGTGTGAGGGTCTAACCAGCCACTTCCGCTCTCACTCTCGTAACAAACTCCACCAACCCGCGACGATCCAGTACAACCTCAACCGTATCACCCTCTCCGACCGACCCCTCGAGGATCTTCTGAGACAAGGTATTGACAACATACTTCTGGATGACGCGCTTCAACGGCCGCGCGCCGAACGTCGGCTCATAGCCGATTTTCGCCAGCCATTCGCGCACTTCCTCGGTGAACTCGAGCACGATATTTTTTTCTGCGACTAACCTCTGCACACTCTTAAGCTGCAAATCGACGATCTGCTTGATCTCCGACATGGTGAGCGGCTTGAAGAGAATGACCTCGTCGATCCGGTTCAGAAACTCCGGCCGGATCGTCTGGTGCAGCATGTCGAACAACTGCACCCGTAGTTCGCCCATGAGGTCGTCCCGATTCTCCTCGGTCATCATCTGCAGCCTTTCTTGAATGAGATGCGATCCAAGATTCGACGTCATGATCACGATCGAGTTCTTGAAGTTCACCGTCCGACCTTTGCTGTCCGTGAGTCTGCCTTCATCCAGGAGTTGCAGCAGAACGTTGAAGACCTCCGGATGCGCTTTCTCGATTTCATCCAACAGCACGACCGAGTACGGCCTTCGCCGCACAGCCTCCGTCAACTGCCCGCCTTCCTCATAGCCCACATAGCCCGGCGGCGCACCGATGAGGCGCGAGACGGAGAATTTCTCCATGTACTCGCTCATATCGATACGCACCATGGCGTTTTCGTCGTTGAAGAGGAACTCCGCCAGCGCGCGGGCAAGCTCGGTTTTCCCGACACCCGTGCTGCCGAGGAAAATGAACGAGCCGATCGGCCGCCTCTTGTCCTGCAGCCCGGCACGACTGCGGCGAATCGCATCCGCCACCGCCTTCACCGCGTCTTCCTGATTCACCAGCCGCTCGTGGATGCGTTCTTCGAGATGCAGCAGCTTCGACCGCTCACCTTCCAACATGCGCTGCACCGGAATGCCGGTCCACTTCGCCACGATCTCGGCAATGTCCTCTGCATCGACCTCTTCCTTTAACATTTTGAGGTCGCGCTGCACCTCAGCCAACTTCGCCGTCGCGTCCTTGATTTTCTTTTCGAGGTTTGTCATGATGCCGTAGCGCAGCTCGGCAACCCGACCCAGATCGCCCTCCCGCTCTTTCTGCTCGGCTTCACGCTTCGAGTTCTCGATCTCCTCTTTCATTTTGCGGATGGCCTGAATCAACTCTTTCTCAAGCTGCCAATGCACCCGGAACTCCGAGCGTTGCTGGTTCAGCTCGGCAAGCTCCTTTTCAATTTCCTCCAGATGAGAACGGCTTGCCGTTCTACTTTCTTCATCCATGTAATCCGCTGTGAATTCGCGCTTCACCGCCTCGCGCTCGATCTCAAGCTGTTTGACGCGACGCTCGATGCCATCCAGCTCCTCCGGCATCGAGTCGATTTCGATGCGGAGCTTCGAGGCCGCTTCATCGACAAGGTCGATTGCCTTGTCGGGCAAGAAGCGGTCGGAGATGTAGCGGTGGCTCAACTGGGCCGCTGCCACAATCGCGCCATCAGTGATGCGGACGCCGTGATGGACTTCGTAGCGCTCTTTCAGTCCACGCAGAATCGAGATCGTGTCTTCGACGCTCGGCTCATCCACAAGCACGGGCTGGAAACGGCGCTCGAGCGCAGGGTCTTTCTCGACGTGCTTGCGATATTCATCGATGGTCGTTGCGCCGATGGCACGCAGGTCGCCGCGCGCGAGGGCGGGCTTCAGCATGTTCGCCGCATCGACCGCGCCTTGAGCGGCGCCCGCACCGACGAGCGTGTGCAGCTCGTCGATGAACAAAATAATTTCGCCGTTGGACTCGGTGACTTCTTTGAGCACAGCCTTCAGCCGTTCTTCAAACTGGCCGCGGAAGCTTGTGCCCGCAACGAGCGCGCCTATATCGAGCGCCATGATCCGCTTCGACTTGAGATTCTCCGGTATATCTCCTTGCACAATGCGGTGCGCTATGCCTTCGGCGATGGCGGTCTTTCCCACACCCGGGTCGCCGATGAGCACCGGATTGTTCTTGGTGCGGCGGGAGAGCACCTGCAGCACGCGGCGGATTTCATCTTCCCGGCCGATCACCGGGTCTAACTTTCCTCTACGCGCAAGCTCGTTCAGGTCGCGGCCAAAGCGCTGGAGAGCTTGATACTTCTCCTCCGGCGTCTGGTCGGTAACACGCTGCGTGCCGCGGACATCTTTGAGCGCCTTGTAGATGCCGTCTTTCGTGACGCCCTGATCGCGCAAAAGCTTCGCGGCATTGGATGATTTTACTTCGAGCAGCCCTAACAGCAGATGCTCGGTGCTGATGTATTCATCTTTCAATTGAGCGGCTTCTTTTTGCGCTTGCTCAAACAGCTGTCCGAGCGCAGGCGAGAGATGCTGATTGCCCAGCCCAGACCCCTGCACTTTGGGGAGCGTCTCGACTGCCTCGTTGATTTTGATTTTCAGGTAGTTGACGTTCGCGCCTAATTTCTGAAGAAGGGGGACGACAATACCTTCGCTGTCCTGCACGAGCGCCGCGAAGAGATGCTCCGGCTCTATTGACTGATTGCCGTAGCTCAACGCAATCTCCTGCGCGTTCTGGACAGCTTCCTGAGATTTAATTGTGAATTTGTTGAAGTTCATGATCTTGTTCCTTTGCCACTAAGACACAAAGACACTAAGTTGAAAAATCCCCTCTCCTTTTAGGAGAGGGTTAGCCTGCCCGCCGTGCTTTTTGGCGGGGGTGAGGTCTTGTGAAAAGTCCCGCCCCACCACACTTGCTTGCCCTAAGCCTATTGAAGGGCTTACACACCCCGACCACTTGCCGTGTTGGACATTCTGCACTGACCGACCTGTACGCCTAAAGTCAACTGGAGTGAAATAGCTTTACGAATCAATCATCTTCTGACGACGGTTTCTTCGTTGTTAGATAATTCTTGTCAAACACTACCATGCATGTATCAGGTGAAGGATTAATATCGCGTGGTGCTCTAACACTTCGCCAAACGACGGCTCCAAAACCGTGTTTAACCGCAGCTTCGCTGATTGCATGCGTAACTGGATATACACATCTGCTTCTACTCAACAAAACTTTAGAGTGGAATTTCGCTGCCTGAAAAATCTCATATTTTTCAATTATTGTGAGAAACTTCGAATCTGCGTTTCTCAAGTCAAGTACAGTCGTCCCACTTACCAAATACCTATCAGTTGATTTTAGCTTCTTTGAAGAAACATACACAAGCATTTTATCAAAAGTTAAGTTCGTATCCCTTCGCAATTCATTAGTTACTTCATTCCTTGCGATCTCCGGGTCTCCAGCCCAAAATGAGACGGGTCGGTTCTCCAGTGCAAAACGTCCAGAAGAAAGACGAAAAAGATTCTTTTCTTTTTCTGCTGGCTCCTCATTATCAAATAGACTTATATCACTTACTGATCCGTCAAACCACCTGTGTCTCCAAATCTGTCTGTGGAATATACAGTCCTCTGCGCCGAGCTTGACTAATTTCGTCCAATCTTCATCAGAAATCCTTGCCAACTGAGATACAAAAATAGCTTTCAGCTTCTTCGGAAATAATAACCCTAGGGGAATCAATATTAGTGCGTTAAGTCTCATTTTGGTTAACTCTCTCCCACCCTCCTGCTCCTCCATTTTCTTCTGCGCGTTTTGTTCAACCACCGTCTCCATTGCTCGTTGTTTATCCTTTGCCTGAAGGTCGTGAAAGGCGGTGAGCTACTTTCGCGTCACGATCAATCGTGACGCTACTCGAACAAAGCGTCGTCAACGACGCTATCTCAGTCCGATTCATCGGACTTTGTTTATGTAGCGTGATCGTTTATGGTCACGCTTGCGCCCGCCGAACAATGTACAAAAGGCGAGGTTGCCCTCGCCTTTCGAAGATTTATGTGCCTCGGTTACGTTCTTCTCTTCGTTCAGGCGCCCACAGCCGTTGCCCCGGAACGAATTTCCTTGCCAATTTCATACAAAAAATCAGGACTGAAATCCGCGCCGTTCTCCCACACAATCGTTTCGATCTCCGGATGCACGGCGACAGTTGCAAAATATGTTTTATCCTTCAGCGGCTCGAAGACTTCGCCCTGAAGATACGAGGCGAGGTCGACAATTTTGAAAACACCGTTATCGAATCCGACTTCTACTCGGTAATCATCGAGGTATCGCACTGTTCTCACATGTCGCATGGCTTTCCCTTAGACTAATGGAGCAATCTTTTTAGTTGGTTTGCCTGTTTGTACTCGCTCCCAATTTTCGAGGAGATCTTCCCTGTGTTCAAACGCCCATTCAAGTACCATCGAGATCACACGCTTCGGCAACTTCCCTGTTATCATCTTCAACTCTGAAATCGAGAACACGCCCCATTGATCATTATACTTCTACATCGCATCGGCACAAATATCAAGCTCGTCACTCCACGAAATTTCGCCGGAACTGCCTATGCGAACGTTCTCAAAATTCTTTGCATCGTTCCAGTATGCAAAGACACCTTTCCCCACGTCGCTTGAAAAGTCGACCTCTCCTTGCACGCCATCCTCGTAGCGAAGCCAGAGTCGGTATCCGGGTTTTGCTTTAATCTCAACGAGTCGAATCATTTCGTTTCCTGTTGTTTCCTAAAGATCATCTTACCCAAAAAGAGTACTATTATCAAACGAACATGAGGCAGGGTTTAATCCCCATCCCTGTTCTTCTTGCTCCTTACTACTTTCTACTTACTACTTCCCTACTTGTCCTTATCATCCACCACTTCGAAGTCGGCGTTCTCGACCTTCTTGCCGCCCTGCTCGCTCGAAGCTTGCTGCTGGCCTGCTGAGTCTGCGCCGGCTTCGGGACCTTGAGCCTGCTGCGACTTTACCGACTCGTACATCTTCGTCGAGGCTTCATTCCAGGCATTGTTGAGCGTTTCCGTCTTCGCCTTGATGTCGGCCATATTGTTGGCTTTAACCGCTTCTTCGAGCGCGTTGGCTGCGCTTTCAATCTTCGCCTTCAGCCCGGCGTCGAGCTTGTCGCCAAAATCCTTCACCTGCTTGCGCGTCTGGAATACCAAATTATCCGCCTGGTTCTTCGTCTCGATCTCGTCTTTGCGCTTCTTGTCCTCCTGCGAATGAATCTGCGCGTCAGCTTTCATCTTCTCGACCTCATCCTTGCTCAAGCCGCTCGAAGAGGTAATGCGGATCGACTGCTCCTTGCTTGTCGCCTTGTCTTTCGCGGAGACGTGCAACATGCCGTTCGCGTCGATGTCGAACGTAACCTCGATCTGCGGAACGCCACGCGGTGCGGGCGGTATGCCGTCGAGATGGAACCTGCCGAGCGTGCGGTTGTCCATTGCCATCGGCCGCTCGCCCTGCAGCACGTGGATTTCGACCGTCGTCTGGCTATCGGACGCCGTCGAAAAGATCTCGCTTTTCTTCGTCGGGATCGTCGTGTTCGCCTGAATCATCTGTGTCATCACTCCGCCGAGAGTCTCGATACCGAGCGTCAACGGCGTTACGTCGAGCAGCAGCACGTCGGTCACATCGCCGGCGAGCACGCCGCCCTGAATCGCCGCACCGACCGCGACGACCTCGTCCGGGTTGACGCCCTTGTGACCCTCTTTTCCAAAGATCTCTTTTACGAGCTGTTGGATACGAGGCACGCGGGTCATGCCCCCGACAAGAATCACTTCATCAATTTGGTTCGGATTGAGTCCGGAATCGCGTAACGCTTTCTCCACCGGAGGAACGCACCGGTTGACGAGATCCTGCACAAGCTGTTCGAACTTTGCGCGTGTCAGCGTCAGGTTCAGATGCTTGGGACCATCCGCCGTTGCCGTAATGAACGGCAGGTTGATCTCGGTCTGCATCAATTGCGAAAGCTCCATCTTGCCTTTCTCTGCGGCTTCGCGCAACCGCTGCAGCGCCATCGGGTCTTTGCGCAGGTCGATGCCTTCCTGTTTCTTGAACTCATCGGCGATGTAATCGAGCACGCGCATGTCGAAGTTATCGCCGCCGAGATGCGTGTCGCCATTGGTGGATTTTACTTCAAACACGCCGTCGCCAAGCTCGAGTATCGAGATGTCGAACGTCCCACCGCCAAGGTCGAAAACTGCGACCTTGCTGTCTTTATGCTTTTTGTCAAGACCATAGGCCAACGCAGCAGCGGTTGGCTCGTTGATGATGCGTTTAACGTTTAGTCCGGCGATCTCGCCGGCTTCTTTCGTCGCCTGGCGTTGAGCGTCGTTGAAGTATGCCGGCACCGTTATGACCGCGTCGGTAACTTTGTAGCCGAGGTAATCTTCGGCGGTCTGCTTCATCTTCTGCAGAATCATGGCGGATATTTCAGGCGGCGAGTAGACGCGGTCACCGATCTGCACACGCGCCGTGTTGTTTTCGCCTTTCACGACCTGATACGGCACGAGCTTCATCTCTTCGGTCACTTCGTTGTGAAAACGGCCCATGAAGCGTTTGATAGAGAAGACTGTATTCTGAGAGTTCGTCACCGCTTGCCGCTTTGCCGCCGCACCGACGAGCCGCTCACCCGACTTGGCGAATGCCACCACGGACGGCGTCGTGCGGGAACCCTCGGCGTTGGCGATCACGACCGGATCGTTCCCCTCCATCACCGCGACGACGGAGTTCGTCGTGCCAAGGTCAATTCCGATGATCTTTCCTGTGTTTTTGGACATTGTTGCTTATCCTTTCTGCCTCAGAGTTATTGCTCGTCCCCTTCGGCTTGTTTATGGTGCGGCTTGGGCCGCTGTTTGTGTTTATTGTCAGAATGACAACTGGTACTTAAACAACGAACGGCCGAGTCCGCGCGAGCGCGGACCCGACCGGAATCAGAAGACCACGCCCTGAAAGGCGTGGCTACCGACGAATCGAATTATTTCACCTTCACTTCGATCTGTTTCGGCTTCGCTTCCTCAGCCTTTGGCAACGTGATCGTCAGGATGCCATCCTTGTAAACTGCATCAATCTTCTCGTTGCGAACCGTGCTGGGAAGTGTGAAGGATCGCTGGAACGAGCCGTACATCCGTTCAACGCGATGATAGTTGTCCTCTTTCGTCTCTTTCTCCTGCCCGCTCGACTGTGCCGTTTGGGCGAGCTTCTTCTCACCGCGGATGGTCAAGACGTTGGATTCGAGTGTGATCTTCACATCCTCCTTGTTGACACCGGGGAGCTCGACCTTTACAACATACTCGTTGTCTTGCTCTGTAATGTCGACTGCCGGCGTCCAGTAGGACAGGCCAAAGCTTCCGTCATCCTGCAAATCGCCGTGGAAGAAATTCTCGAACAGGCGGTCCATTTCGCGTTGAATGTTATAGAGGCCGTTCGAGCGATTGATTAATGATCGGGTAGGGTTCCATCTGATGAGTGTCATCATAATTCTCTCCTTTCAAAAAAAGACTTATTGTATCTGGATCTCTTTTGCCCTGAGCGATTCTACCTTGGGCAATGTAATCGTTAATACGCCGTTCTGCAGCTCCGCCGAAATCTTGTTGGCATCGACTTCGTGCGGAAGCTCGATGGAACGGCTGAAGTTTTGAACGCGCATCTCGTTCAACACGACCCGCGCATTCTGTGGAATCTCAAACGGCTTCCGTTCGCCGCCGATAGTAAGCCAGCCATGCTCGACCGAAATCTTTAGATCCTCTTTCTTCACACCGGGCAGCTCAGCGACAATAACCGACTCGTTTTCGTATTCGGCCATGTCGAGAACAGGATAGCTTCGCACTGCGTTCGGGATCGTCGGAGTGAAGTCCGTGAGGAGATCTTCTAACAGGTTATCTGCAAGCGTACGGGGAACATTAAAACGGACAAACATAGCAACCTCCTTGATGATGAACTTTGTTTATCGGAGAACACATCCACCCTGTTCTTGTCAATCATTGTGCCAACGCAATGGGAAATCTCAAGAGACGTTTTTTCGAACGAAAACGAAGCTTTCTCAGATGAAGGTCTCATGTTCCTGACAAAGCGTCTGACAGGATTTCGTAAAAAATGACAGGAATTTGACAAATAATACCAAAAGCCTGAATTTTTATCAGGCCCCGATTCTCCTCCAGATTCTTGCATTCCCAGCCTTTTTTGTTTAATGTAAAAAGCATTTTTCTTACAAACCTTTTTTCCAAAAGGATAACCATGACTCGCAACGTCCTACTTGCCGTGCTGATGTTCTTTAGTCTTCCGAGCGACCCGAAAATTAGCAAAGAGGCACTGGTCGGTTACAACTCAATTACCGCAAACGATCTGCGAGCACATCTCACCTTTCTCGCCTCCGACGAATTAGAAGGGCGCGAAACAACATTCCGAGGACAAAAGGTCGCCGCGCGATACATTGCTTCAGTATTCCAACGATTAGGTCTGAAGCCCGCAGGAGACAATGGAACGTATTTTCAACATTTCGATGTGGAAGTGATTAAGCCAAGCGACCAATCGGCTATAACAGTGACGACAAAGCAAGGAACAACGTCGTACCAATTCAAAAAGGATTTCATCGCCATAACTCAGCGGGATACGACGATCAGCGGGTCGGTAGTGTTCGTCGGTTACATGGACGCCGATTCGACGATGACTGCGAAGGCCGCGGGAAAGATCGCCGTGGTCTTCGTTCCTCAACGAAGCGCGAGCGACACGACCCAACGACGGCAGCGATTCGGTTTCCAGCCGATTCAGAACTCTTTGGCAACATTGATTGTCAATGAAGAAAGCACGGCCGGGACTATCGAACAACAGGCTGCTCGACTCTCGCAATTCTTAGACCGAGGATCGATGCGGCTTGCAGCAAACACCCGAGGCGGACGACAACGAGCTGCAGGAGCTCTCGTTCTCACCATCAGCTCCTACCTTGCAAACGAGCTCCTGAAACCGACGGGACGAACTCTTGAATACGTTCGCGAGCAACTTACCGGTGGGACCTGGAAAAGCACGCTCGAAGTCGAAGGTCTAAGCATCGCCATTAATATGAAAGTCGATCGGGAGGTGAAACAATCGGAAAACGTGACCGGTTACCTTGAGGGAAGCGACCCGGTATTGAAAAATGAACTAGTGGTTTTCAGCGCTCATTACGACCATCTTGGCGTTGGGGCAGACGGCGCCATCTATAACGGAGCGGACGATGACGGCTCCGGAACGTCGACCGTACTAGAACTGGCGGAAGCGTTTGTCACCAACCCGAAAAAGCCGAAACGCAGCCTTCTCTTTATGACAGTCTCCGGAGAAGAGAAAGGCTTGCTCGGGTCAGAATATTACGTCTCATTCCCGATCTTCCCTCTCGAGAAAACCGTTGCAAACCTGAACATCGACATGATTGGCCGGGTGGACAAAAAGCATGAGGAGATGAACGAGGAAAATTACGTGTACGTCATCGGCTCGGATAAGATCAGCACACAGATGGACAGCGTTCTCAGAGTGGCTAACAAAGAATCGGAGAACCTCAGCCTCGATTATCAATTCAACGACGACAACGACCCCAATCAGTTCTACCGTCGAAGCGACCACTACAACTTTGCACGTAACGGGATCCCCATTACTTTCTTCTTTACAGGAGTACACGCGGATTACCATCGCCCGACGGATACGGTCGACAAGATTTTGTTCGACCGCATGGCAAAGATCGGCCGGGTAATCTACACCCTCGGATGGAAAACAGCCAGCATGCCAAAGCCATTTGTAAAAGACGGAAAGCCATCTGTCTACCAATGAGATGTATTCCAAGGAAGAGCTGCTGGACGGCCTGAACACCAGCATCGTGGGATCAAAACTATTTGTCTTCGAATCCCTCGACTCAACGAACGCGTGTGCAAAAACGTTGGCCAAAGCGGGGATGGACGACGGCTCGGTTATTCTTGCGGAGTTTCAGACCGAAGGGAGAGGTCGTTTAGGCCGGTCTTGGCTTTCTGAACCGGGCAAAAACCTCTTGTTTTCCTGCATTATTCGCCCTGCCCTCAGCAAAGAACAGTCCGGGATCCTGACGTTCTTCGCGGCCGTCGCCGTTGCACGTGCGCTCGAGACGACCGCACTGAACGTCGAATGCAAATGGCCAAACGACCTTCTTCTGAACGGCAAGAAGTGCTGCGGCATCTTGGTGGAAAACTCCCTTGGGAAGGAACACATTGAATACTCGGTTATCGGGGTCGGCGTCAACGTAAACCAGCGCGAGTTTCGGCATGGGGGACTGACCGAGGCAACATCGATCGCCAGCGAGTGCGGAAAGGAAGTCGATCGCAAGAAAATATTTCAGAACATTCTTCGCGAACTCGACACGCTTTACGCCGATGTCCGACTCGGCCACTTCAGCCGTATCCTGCTGGAGTGGAATAACCACTGTCGAATGTTCGGACGCGCAGTCAGCGTTGCCCGTGAGGGAACAACCCTCAGCGGCAAAGCGGTCGGCTTGAGCTCCGACGGCGGCCTCGTGATCGAAACTCCGCAGGGGAAAGAGATCGTGTACGCCGGGGATGTAACGGTCGTTGTCTAACAGGGTGTTGAAAAAGGAAAAGATGGTCCACGAATCTACACGAATCTGCACGAACGACTGTTCGCAGTGGCGTGTCTCAATCATTCTTCGTGAGGATTCGCGGGTAGACTTATTCAGCGTTTTTTCGGGACGCGATACTAAGGAATGCCTTTTATGTTATTAGCAATCGATATCGGCAATACGCACACGGTCTTTGGAGCTTATCAAGGGTCCAAACTTCTGGCCGACTGGCGCGTCACAAGCAATCACCAGCGAACGGAGGATGAAATCGGAACACAGGTGCTTCTTTTTCTCAAAGGAAAGAGGATTTCACAGAAAAAGATCACCGGGGTCGGCATTTCGTCGGTCGTTCCGAATCTCACCGACATCTTCGCCGTGATGGCCAGGAAGTACTTCGGCGTCGAACCGGTCATCATCTCGTCATCGCTGAAGTTAGGCATCAAGATCCATTACGACGATCCTTCTTCTGTCGGTGCCGACCGTCTGTGCAACGCGATTGCCGGCTATGCAAAATACGGCGGTCCGCTCATCATCATCGATTTTGGGACGGCGACCACCTACGATGTTGTCGCCAAGAACGGAGACTATCTTGGCGGGGTGATCGCTGCCGGAGTTGAAACATCCGCGGCCGATCTTCACCGGCGTGCTGCGAAACTCCCCAAGGTCGAGCTTCACTTTCCGAAGAAGATCATCGGCACGGATACGGTTGAAAGCATGCAAGCAGGTATTCTGTACGGCGCGCTGGATGCCGTGGAGGGAATGGTGCAACGCCTCCAGAAGGAACTCAAGGAGCGCGAAGGACAAGAAGCGAAGGTGATTGCAACGGGAGGATTCTCAGAATTAATGAGCGAACAATCGAAACTGATTCAGGCGTGGGAGCCCACGTTGGTGCTGGATGGCGTGAGACTGATCTATGAGCGTGTTGTGAAACAGCGTTGATGGGGCAGGTCGATCTGCTCTTTCCGCTGGTAGTCGTACGCTCCCAGTTTCATGGCTTCGACGGCAACGGCCCCCGACCCGGCACCCGTCAGCATGATAACCGGAGTTTCAATTCCCTGCCGACGAATCCACTGCAAGACCTGTAGTCCATCCATCTCCGGCATATCGTAATCCAACAGGATGACGTGGAAGCGGCCCGGGTTTTGCTGCAACAGCTTCGTCGCTTCGACCCCACTGGCAACCGCCGTCGTCTCGTGCCCGTGCTCTTCGCATAATTCTCTTGCTACCATCTCGACGAACGCTGCCTCGTCGTCCACCAACAAAATGCTGAGTCGGCCCACCTGACGACCATTCCGCGATTCCGGAGATTCTTTTCCATTCAACATGTGGACACCGTGGCCTTGTTGGTTACTATTACTGTCTATTTCGCGTCGTAAAACACAAAACCTCCCTTTTTGCAACACACGGGGAGGCTTTTCTTTGTCTCTTCCCAACAACTCAACGTTCTACGGTAGACCAAACATGACCACCGACGCGTTCGCGAATTCGACCAGCGGGCCGAAGTACAGACCCAAGAGGATCGTCGGGATGGCAAGCGCAAGGAGGATCACAAGTTGGGGGGTCGGGAAATTCACGGGCTCCGTACTTCCTTCGGGATCGCGCAAGAAGATATTTCGCACAACGCGCACATAATAATACAACGCGATTACACTATTCAATGCTCCAACGACCGCGAGCCAGATCCATTTGGCATCCAAGAGTGCAGCAAAGAGATACAGCTTTCCGATGAATCCCGCGGTCGGAGGCAATCCTGCCAGCGAGATAAAAAAGACAACCATCAGCGTTGCGAGCAGCGGCGAGCGGTAGCCGAATCCCTTATAGGCATCGATGTCTTCACTGCCGAGCCTGTTGGCGATGAGCATCACGCAATAGAACGCGCCGAGGTTCATGAAGAGGTAGACGACAAAGTAGATCAGTACCGCCGCGATGCCTTTGTCGCTCAACACCACAACGCCCATCAGCATGTAGCCTGCATGGGCAATGCTGGAATACGCCAGGAGTCGCTTGAGATTGTTCTGCCAGATGGCGACGAGATTGCCGAGCGTCATCGTGAGCACCGAGAGAATGGCGATGAGATTGTTCCATTCGAACCCCTGCAGCGACGCCCACATGCCGGCCGGCAATCCGACGACGCTGGAATCGATGAACACGACTTTGAAGAAGCGGATCATCATTGCGAAGCCGGCGGCCTTCGATGCGACGGAGAGGAAGGCGGTAATCGTGATCGGAGCGCCTTCGTACACATCGGGCGTCCAGAAGTGGAACGGCACGGCGGAAATCTTGTACCCGAAGCCGGCGATGATGAGAATGCTGGCGATCAGCAGCGCGATGTCATTGACGGCTCCCCCGGCGAGCGCCCGATTCACGGCGAAGATGTCGGTCGCCCCCGTCAAGCCGAACAGAATCGAAACCCCGTAGAGCATGAAGCCGGTCGACAGTGCGCCGTAGATGATGTATTTCAACGACGCCTCGCTCGAATCTCTCGCCTCTTTCGTATAGCCGGCGAGAATATACGAGCTCTGGCTCGTGAGCTCGATCGCCAGCACCATCATCAGCAAATTCGTCGCGCCGGACATCAGGAACATCCCCAACGTCATGGCGACGATGAGGGCATAGTACTCACCCATCCGCTTGACGGTTTGCTGAACTTCCGACGAATACTGTGAAATAAGAATAATCACCACCGCGCACAATGCAATGAGGAGCTTGAAGAACGTCGAGAATGGGTCGACGACAACCATGCCGGAGAATACCGGATGGACCTGAGGGCTTTGAATCGCCACAAAGATGCCGGCGATGAGAATGCCGATCAACGACAGGACCGATGCAAACTGAGGCTGACGGCGAAGGATGAGGTCCGAAACGATGACCAGACAGAAGGTGGCCGTCAGGATGGTCTCGGGAAGAAAGCTGCGCAGACTGGCGATAAGTTGTTCGGTCATGAGCTAAGTGGTTTTCGCATTCGTTACGGAATTGCCGCCACCGCCGAAGTCGTGTTCACAAGGTCGACCAGATGGTTGAGCGACGAGGTCATCAAATCCAGCAATAACGACGGATAGACGCCCAACGCAATCACGATGACGGCGAGCGGCACAAGCGTAAACAGCTCGCGAGCGTTGATATCCGGCAAGGCTTTCCATCTCTCGTTCGGCTGGCCGAGGAACACACGCTGCAATGTCCAGAGCATGTACGCTGCGGTCAGGACGATGCCGAGTGTCGAAGCAATCGTAATGGTGCGAAAGGTTTGGAATGCGCCGAGGAATGAGAAGGCTTCGGAGATGAATCCGCTTAACCCGGGCAGGCCGAGCGCTGCAAAGAACGCCACGGTCATGATGCCGGTGTATTTCGGCATGGTGATCGCCAGGCCTCCGAATGCATCGAGGTCACGCGTGTGTGCCCGGTCGTAAATGACTCCGACGATCAAAAAGAGCATTGCCGTGATGGTGCCGTGGTTGAACATCTGGAATACCGCGCCCATCATGCCCTGCGTGTTGAGCGCTGCCATTCCTAACAGCACGATGCCCATGTGACTGATACTCGAATAGGCGATGAGTTTCTTGAAATCCTTCTGCGCCATCGCACACAGCGCTCCGTAGACGATGTTGATGAACGCAAAGATGGCCAGATACCACGATGTATCGCGGGCAATTTCGGGGAACATCGGATAGTTGATGCGCAACATGCCGTAGGTGCCCATCTTCAGCAGAACGCCGGCAAGGATGACGCTGATGGCGGTCGGCGCTTCCACGTGCGCGTCGGGCAGCCAGGTGTGGAACGGAAACATCGGCACCTTGATCGCAAACCCGATGAAGAGCGCGATGTAGGCGAGATAGCGCCAGTAGGTCCCCATGCCTGCGAGTAACGATCCGGGCTCGACGTTTGCGGGATTCATCATCGCCAGCATGTTGAACGTGTGCATTTTCTCGCCGGTGGTCGGGTCGGCAACGGTGAAGCTAAAGTAGAGGGCGATCATGGCAAGCAGCATCAGCACGCTGCCGAACAATGTGAAGAGGAAGAATTTGATGGCTGCATATTCTCGACGAGGACCGCCCCAGATGCCGATCAGGAAGTACATCGGCAGCAGCATCACTTCCCAGAACACGTAGAAGAGGAAGAAATCGAGCGCCACAAAGACCCCCATCATGCCGGTATCGAGCAGGAGAAACATTGCCATGTAGCCCTTAAGCGCTTTTTCGATGTTCCAGGAAGCAAAGACGGCAACGAAGCTAATGAGCGCGGTGAGAAGTACCATCGTCACGCTCAGCCCATCCACTCCGAGCAAGTATTCGATGTGGACGCGGCCGAACCACGCAATGCCCTTGATGTCTATCCACGACGCCCGCTCGACAAATTGCATCCCCTCTACGCTGTTGATGCCTGCCATGCCGCGATTGAAATTCATATAGATTATCGCTGCAAGAACGAGCTGGAGGAACGTGGCGCCTGCCGAGACCCATTTCATCATGTTCTGCTGCTCTTTCGGGAGCGCAAGAACGACCACCGCCCCGAGAATCGGGAGAAAGGTGATCCAGGTAAGAATGCCGATACCCAAGAATTCCATTCAACCTCCGTCAGAAACGAAGTTCAAGAGTCACACCGTTATCGAAACCACAAGAAGAACACCATCACACCTAACAAGACCCACGCAATGTACGTCTGCACTTTCCCCGTCTGGATTCTTCTCGTCAGCAAGCCGAAGAATCCCGCGACGTACGCGGTGAGATTCACCATGCCGTCGACAATCCGATTATCAAATCCGCCCACACCGACATAAAAGAGGAAGAAGGTTAGCCCAGCGACGCCGACAGAGAGCAAACCGTACCAGGCGGCAGACCAGAACGTCGGCTCCGCCGGCCAGATGGTCGTACCGGTCAACCACCCGGCATAGATCGAGACGATGCCGGCGACAACCATGTAAACGACCGCGCCGATGTTCCCCTCTTCCCAATTCTGTTTTGTTCCCAGTGTCACGGCTTTCGTCCAGCTTGCGGTGCCATTCACAACGCCGTCGATGATGTTGTTGTCGAACCAACGGTAGGCGTTTGCCAACGCGACCGTTCCTCTCACTGCCGTTGCGTCATACAGCTCGTCGAAATACCATTTATTCAGCATGAACGTATGCACCGGAGCGAGAGCCGTTGCAACGTTCTCTGCACTGATTTTCTTCCAGTAGTAGGTTGCGAACGCAACGAGGATACCCGTACCCGCGACGAGGAGTGAAAGAATCATTGCGAGAGAATGTGAATGATGCAGCGCTTCTTCGAATTGTTCTGTTCCAGCCGCCGCTACTGTCGCAGGCACGACGGAAGCCGGCCGCTCGATCGCGTGAAAGAACCATCCGTCGGCCGCGCCGAACGGATTGAAACTGTAGAACGCAAAGAACGAGAGGACGGCGAACACAATCAACGGGATGGTCATCGTCTTGGGCGATTCGTGAATCGATTCAAAGCGATGGTTGTCTTTGTGATCACCAAGGAATGTCAGGATAAGAAGTCGGAACATGTAGAACGCCGTCAGCCCGGCAACGAGAAATCCGATGATCGGGATGAGATAGTGTCCGGTAAGATTTCCGTATGCGAGCGTGCCCGCGAGAATCTCGTCCTTGCTTAGAAACCCAGACGTCAATGGCACACCGCTGATCGCAAGCGTGTACATCAAGAATGTCCAGAATGTGACCGGCATTTTCGCTTTCAAGCCGCCCAGGTTACGGATGTCCTGCGGGTCGGTATGGTGGTCGCCTGCATGATGCAGTGCGTGGTGCATCGCGTGAACGACCGATCCGGAGCCGAGGAATAACCCCGCTTTGAACATCGCGTGCGTTGTGAGATGGAAGAATCCCGCCGTATATGCGCCAACACCGAGTCCCATCACCATGTAGCCAAGCTGACTCACGGTAGAGTACGCGAGCACTTTCTTGATATCGTTCTGAGCAATCGCTATCGTTGCCGAGATGAATGCCGTTATCGCACCGATGTACGCAATGAACATGAGCGCGTCCGCCGTCATCATCGCGAATGTGCGCGCGACGAGATAGACTCCGGCAGCGACCATCGTTGCAGCGTGAATGAGGGCGCTGACGGGCGTGGGACCTTCCATCGCGTCCGGCAGCCAGACGTGCAAAGGAAACTGCGCCGACTTTCCAATCGCGCCCGCGAAGACCAAAATGCCCGCTGCTGTGAGCCATGCCTCTTTCCCGAAGGGAATGTTGCCGGACTGCATGGCGCCAAAAATCGTGTCGAACGAGAACGAGTGAAAGGTCGCATACAAAATCATGATTCCTGTAAAGAAGCCGATATCGCCAACGCGGTTGACGATGAAGGCTTTCTTTGCAGCGTCCGAGGCGGACTTTTTCTCAAACCAGTGTCCGATGAGCAGGTAGGAGCTGAGACCGACCAGCTCCCAGAAGACATACATCATCCAGAAGTTGTTTGTGATAACGATGCCGAGCATCGAAAAAGAAAAGACGCCCAGATAGGCGAAGTAGCGGCCATAGCGCACGTCGCCCTGCATGTAACCGATGGAGAACAGATGGACGAGCGAGCTCACCAGCGTAACCACGACGAGCATGATTGCCACGAGGTTGTCCACCATAATGCCGAGCTCAAGCGTTAACGGACCGACGCCGGGGACATCTCCAAAATTCACCCACGCAAACGAGCCCTGGATGGTCTCATGCGGATACTGCGTCAGCTTCGCAAAGAAAACCGCGAGGGAAAGAATGAGGGCGATAAACAGGAAACCGGTCTCGAGCCAATCTCCCTGCCGCGGCAATCGCTTGTTGAAGAAAATCAACAGCACGAAGCCGAGAAGCGGCAATAGGAGGATAATGACCGCTAATGTGAGGATTGTCTCGTGAGACATGTTCAGGATTGGCGATTGTTCCAAAATTGCTCCCGCAGCTTTTTTGCGGGATTGCAATTTTGAGAATCTCCCGCTGTCTGGATTCCGCCTTTGCTGCGGGATTCCAAAAGGCGGAACCGCCGTTTTCTGGCGGGATCGATTTTCAATTGTCGATTGAGCAAATCAATCGCGCAAGCGGTTGAGTTCATCGACGTTGACGGTGTTGAAATTCTGATAGATGTTGAGAACGATTGCGAGCGCGATTGCCACTTCTGCTGCCGCCAAGATGATGACGAAAATCGCGATGACCTGGCCGTCGAGCGTGCCGGTGCTGTAGCGCGAGAAGGCGATGAAGTTGATGTTCGCTGCATTCAGTATCAACTCAATGCCCATCAGCACCATGATCGCGTTGCGACGCGTCAACACGGCAAAGACGCCCAACGAGAAAAGAATTCCGCTGATAATCAAAAAATGACTCAGACCCGGATGTTGAAGCCAATTCAAGATGTCGTGCATAGTTCTTTTGCAGACCTGCGAGGTCCCAAAGACGGTACAGGTATTCTTATACTTTTTTCTCTCGCCGCGCAATCATCGCCGCCCCAATCAGTGCTACGAGCAGCACGACGGACGCAATTTCAAACGGCAGCAGATAGCTCGTCAGTAACATGTTGCCGATTTCCGGCGCTGTCGCTGAGGGCGGGGTGTAATCAGTCGAGACTTTCCAATCGGTCGACCAGAACATGCCGGTCAGCATCCCTGCTAACGCCGCAGCGAGCAACACGGCCGGCATCGTCTGAATCGTTCCGCTCCTCATGTCGACACTGATGACATTGCTCGTCAGCATTACGCCAAACAAGACCAGCACCAGAATTCCACCGACGTAGATGAGCAACTGGGTGATGGCAAGAAAATCCGCCATCAGCAGCACGTACAATCCCGCCACGGCGAAAAACGCAAAGAGAAGCGCGAAAGCGGAGTGGACGATGTTCTTCGAGAAGACCACGACAGAGGCCGATACGAGAGCCAAAACCGCAAAGAGGTAAAAGATGATCGCAAAGAAATCCATAGATTATGCCGAAGACGGCGTGTCTGGTTTGGGCGGCTGCGGCGTTGGCGCTGCTTGGACCGGGGCGGTAGGCTGCGTCGGAGCTGCGGGTTTTGCTGCCGCGGCTGCGGCTTTCTTTGCTGCGGCTTCCGCCTCTGCCTTCTGCAATTTCTCTTTCGCCTCTTGCGCCCCAGCGGGCGTCATATTGCTGAAATTGTAAATCAAGTTGTGACAGTCGAACTCGGAGAACTCATAGACATCGGTCATCACGATGCACTCCGTCGGGCACGGATAGACGCACAGGCCGCAGTAACAGCACTTGGCAATATCAATGTCGAAGCGTGGTACATAAAGGCGTTTCTTTTGTCCGGTGGATGTGACACCCAAATCCTGCTCGGGCGTTGACTTGATCGTCTCAATCGTTATACAGTCCACGGGACATGCCATGGAGCACAGGTCGCAGCCGATGCAGTCGTCGATGTTCACATAGAGACGATTACGGGCGCGTTCGGGAAGCTTCAGTCTCACATCGGGATACTGGATCGTGACCGCCGGCGTAAAGAGATGCCGGAACGTGACGCGCATGCCGATGGCGATGGACGAGAGCGCCAGCCAGATGTTATGAAAATAGAGACGAGCAGCAGACATTTTGGTGTTGACGATTGTCGATTGACGATTTTGCGATTGAAAAAATTATAGCACTAAGATAAGGCCGACAGCAAAAATACAAACGAACAAGAACGGCGTCAGAACTTTCCACGACGTGTACATCAACTGGTCGACGCGTAGACGTGGAAGCGTCCAGCGAATCCAGATTTGCATGAAGACAAAAAACATTCCTTTGGACACCAGCCAGAAGAATCCCCACACCGGTCCCGAGAGTGTGCTGCCAAAGGGACTCGACCAGCCGCCGAGAAAGAGCGATGCGGCGATGGCAGAGACGAGAAACATGTTTGCGTACTCAGCAAGATAGAAAATCGCAAACTTCATGCCGCTGTATTCCGTGTTGTACCCCTGCACCAGCTCGGACTCAGCTTCCGGCAAATCGAATGGAGTTCGGTTCACTTCAGCAATACCGGCGATAAAGAGAATGAAGAATGCCGTTGCTGTGAACGGAATGAGCAGTAGCTTTTGGAGAAGCGGCAGAGGTCCGCCGAACAGAACCCAGTTCTGAATTCCACCTTCCTGGAATTTCGAGACCTCATTGAGGTTCAGCGACCCGGCCACCATCACCGCAACAAGAACCGCCAACGCTGTCGGTACTTCGTAGCTGACGATTTGCGCCGCAGAACGCATCGCGCCAAAGAGCGACCACTTGTTGTTTGACGCCCATCCTGCCATCAAAATACCGATCACCACGAGCGAGGAGACCGCCACAATGTAGAACACACCGAGGTCCACATTGCTGCCCATGTAGGCGCTGCTGAATGGAATAGCTGCAAAGCCTGCATAGGTGCCTACGAAAATCAAGAACGGCGCAATCGTAAAGAGCACTTTGTCGGCAGCGGACGGGATCGTATCCTCCTTTTGGATGAGCTTGAGGATGTCTGCAACCGGCTGCGCAATGCCGTGCCAACCCGTGCGCATGTAGGCAACGCGGTCTTGAATGTGCGCGGAGACTTTCATCTCGAGATACACCGTAACGAGCGCGTAGACCAGCACAAACAACAGCGGTAACGCCGCCATCACAACGTAGACGAGAAACGAATCACCAACTATCGATCGAAGGAGTTGTTCCACAGAAAAATTTCTTTTTTTGTAGGTCAGGTTGAAACTTGGTACTTCACTGGCAACAGACCCTCGAGATTCAAACGTTTTGAAGCATCCAGAATTTCGATCCCCACAATCGTATCACCTTCACCAACATCCAGAACAACAGATTCTGAAAGTTGTTTGTTTATCACCTGCTGCTTCCGATTATCCAAACGAATGTAGAGTAAGTCTGTTTTTGTGTTATATGTTATTTCCATCTCGGGTTATCCTTCCCACTTTCCATAAAATACGTAAACCGTCACTGTGACAATGACCTCATTTTCAACCGAGTAGACTACCTCAACCCTCTTTTGTTCGTAATGCTTCTCAAACCTTTTCTGATTAAACGAATAGATTTTTGCTTTGCGTTGTCGCCCAACTTTTGCAGTTAAAGAAAAACCGCTGTTGATGACGCCTAAAATTTCTCGCTCGTTCGTACCCCGTTCCTCCGCACGCTCCAAAGTATGCGGATCAATTTGAACATTCATGATCTAAATATGAGCTAACTTTGAAGCTTATCATTGTTTTATCCGCTTACCGATCCACTTCTCCCAGTACAATGTCGACACTGCCAACAATGGCAACCAAATCTGCAATCATCGCGCCGCGAGAAATCTCCGGCAATACACTTAAATTGACAAATGCCGGGGAGCGGGCTTTCACGCGATAGGGCGTTGTGGAGCCGTCGGCGATGATGTAAAACCCAAGCTCACCGCGCGGGGATTCTGTGCGGACATAAATTTCTCCATGGCCCGGGCGTATGCGCTTCGGAATCGCCGATTGCACATTTCCCTCGGGAATGCCAGCTAACGCCTGTTCGATAATGTTAACACTCTGTTCCATCTCTCGCACCCGCACGATGTAACGATCCCAGCAATCGCCCAGAGTTCCCATTTTACCTTTGCCAACCTGCACTTCCCAATCAAACTTGTTGTACACCCCGTACGGATCATCGCGCCGCAAATCCCAGTTCACGCCCGAACCACGCAGCATCGGTCCGCTGCAGGCGTAGTTGATCGCCACATCGTTCGGCAGTACACCGACGTTCGCCGTGCGCTTGATAAAGATTTCGTTGTAGGTCAGGATGTCGTTCAACTCTTTAATCTTTGGCTTAAAGTAGGAGCAAAACACTTTCGCCGTCTCAACAAACTTTGGCGGAAGGTCGTGCGAGACTCCGCCAACCCAGATGTAATTATAGAGCAAGCGTGCGCCGCAGGTCATTTCGAACAAGTCGAGAATACGTTCACGATCGCGGAAACACCAGAGGAACGGGGTAAACGCACCCATATCGATGCCGTACGTGCCGATCGCGATGAGATGGCTCGCAATGCGCTGCAGCTCTGCCATGATGACGCGGATGTATTCCACGCGCGGCGGAACCTCGATCTTTAACAGGCGTTCGACAGCAAGAGCATATCCCCAATCGTTACTCATCGAAGCGAGATAATCCATTCGATCCGCGTACGGTATGACCTGCTGGTAATTCGTCATATACTCGCAATGCTTTTCGAAGCAGCGGTGCAGGTAACCGATATGCGGAATCACATCGACAACGATCTCGCCATCGACCACAATCTCGAGACGCAGCACACCGTGGGTCGACGGGTGCTGCGGACCCATATTGATGATCATCTCATCGGTGCGGAGGGTCTTACCGGTAGAGCTTTTGATTTCGCCGGGGCGGGTTACGTAGTCGGTGGGAAGAGTTTTGCTGACGCTGGTCGGTTCCATAGAGGGGACTAGTAGGGCACCTTCATACCGTTGTAGAACTCCGGAACTTTGAAATCTTTCCGCAGCGGATAGCCCGGATAGTCATCCGGACAGAGGATGCGGCGTAGGTCGGGATGTTCATCGAAGATGATTCCGTACAAGTCGTACGCTTCGCGCTCATGCCAGTTTGCCGTGCCCCACACCGCGCTCACCGATTGGATGCGCGGGTTATCTTTCGTGCAATTCACTCTGATCACAATTTTATGTTTATGCACCATCGAGAACAGGTGGTAAACAACGCCAAGATTACCGTCGTTGTAGTCCACGCCGCTGAGACACATCATAGAGTCAAATTGGAACGACGGCTCATCGCGCAAAAAGAGCGCGATCTCTTTGGTGCGATTCGCGGCAACGCGAATCCATGGCTGCAGCGCGTCGAGCTTCGCCTCAACGATAGCATCGCCAAACTTGGCCCGGAGATTATCGTGTATTTCTTGAGCAGTCATAAACTA
>CAYJSZ010000009.1:0-11607 GCA_964372545.1 uncultured Ignavibacteriaceae bacterium | reverse complement strand
CCTTTCGGCTGAAGGTTCAGAATCTCTTCAATACGTTCTTCCGAAAATATGTGGTGACTTACCCTTTCTCTAAATCCTAACTTCACGAGCAGCTTGGAAATATCATCGAAAGAAATGTTAGCATCTGAAGTTCCACGAAGAATCTGCTCTAACGTTTTCCCTGCAGTGCTCACACAAAACCATTAGGCACTTTTCTTCGCCAAACTTTCTTTTCTCACCTTCTCTTGCAGCTTCATGATGCCTTCCAATAATGCTTCTGGGCGAGGTGGGCAGCCCGGGACGTACACATCCACCGGAATCACTCTGTCAACGCCCTTCAGAACGTGATAGCCATGTTCCCAGTAGGGTCCGCCGCAATTGGAGCAGCTTCCCATCGAGATCACATAGCGAGGCTCGGCCATCTGGTCGTACAACCGCTTAATGCGGGACGCCATTTTCAGGGTGACTGTGCCTGCAACGATCATGACGTCGGTCTGGCGGGGAGTTGCGCGAGGGATGACACCAAAGCGCATAATGTCGAAATTCGATGCCGCGGCCGCCATCATCTCGATCGCGCAGCACGCAAGTCCGAACTGCATTTGCCAGAGCGAGGAGAGCCGCGCCCAGTTCAGCAGATTATCCAGCGACGTGATGACGATGTTGCTGTTCTCAAACTTGTAGTCGAGTAAACCCATGCAGTAGATTCCAATGATGTGTCGTTCCGCTACACCGCCATCGGCGCTTCAACCTTCTTCGGCGGCTCTATGCCCATGGAGCGATCGAGATGTGGAACTTCCGGTCGCGGCTTGTCCCAATCCAGATCGCCCTTGACCCACACATAAGCAAACCCTACAAGAAGAATCAGGAGGAAGACTGCCATTTCGAGGAAGGCAAACAGTCCCAGTTCGCGATACACCAGTGCCCAGGGAAAGAGAAACACTACTTCGACCTCGAAAATAAGAAAGATAAGTGCAATGACATAAAAGCGCACATTGAACCGCACCCAGGCACTGCCGACCGGCTCTTCTCCGCATTCATACGAAGCAAGCTTTTCAGGATAGGGACGGTCGGGGCGGAGGATCCACGACATGATCAAACCGCCGGCAACAAAGACAACACCTAGGATGAGAAAGATGAGAATTTTACCAAACTCGGTGAGCATCTATTCCGTTTTGTTCGTGGTGAGCGAATGCAGTCTGGAGGCATCTTGAACGACGTGTCAATATATACAAAAATTTGTCCGATTGTCAAGAACATGATTCTCCCGAAGGAATGAATCTGTCCATGTGAGATTGTAAAAAAAATCCCGACCCTCCATCGCACGGATGGCGGTCGGGAATGCAGAAAATAAGATGTTGTCTCCAAAAATTCTGCTTACTTCTGGTACCCCCACTTCTTATAGTTCGCGTCGATTTGTTCCGGCGACGGATGTTCCAGAATCGGCTCTGGCGTTGTTGTGAATTCTTCTTTCGGATGCACCTGGAAGACCTGCACGTTGATCTCAGTGTCCTCCTTGAAAATATCGGGCACAGCAGCATCCTCGAAAATCGCTCCCCACGGGCATTCCGGTTCGCACGCTGCACAGTTGATACATTCTTCCGGATGGATGAACAGTTGCTTGCGATAGTTCGCGTCGTCCACCGTCAAGCCGTAGATGCAATCCACCGGACAGACTTTCACACAAGCGGTATCCTGGCAATCAGCGCAGAGACGAGTGATGACCCATGTCATAGGGGAATCTCCTTATAGTACGAGTGGAAATATGCTGCGGAAGGACGGATGGTGAGGACGCGGTGCAGGAGCGTCCACCGATTCATGCCCCTTCGCGTTGTCCTGTTGTTCGGATTGGCTCCGGCGGGAGGTTCAACACTTCCTCCGGAAAATGTTCGATGATGAAATTGACGATGTCTTTCACCGAAATAACGGCGATCGGTCTTCCCTGGTCGTTCACGACCGGGACGTGCCGGTAGCCGCCGACGCTCATCGCGTTCAGCACATAGGCAATACTGTCGTCTTGCTGGAACGACTCCGGTTTCGCCGTCATCACGTCTTTCACGAGCAGCCTGTCGAGGTCCTTTCTACCGAAGACCCGCGTCAAGACATCGCGCTCTGTGAAAATGCCAACCATCGTCTCCCGTTCAGTCACCAGCAAGCAGCCCAACTTCTTCTCCTGCATCAGGGCGACGGCTTCCACGACTCGCTGAGTGGGAGCGACTGTAACCGGTTTATGAATCTTGAGGTTCTTGATCGGTTTTTTGAAGGTCGAGGAATCGAGGGCCTTCCCTCCAGACTCCTTGTCATACATCTGACTGAGCTCGTCATCAAGCTCTTCTTGATTCATAGCTTCCGACTCCCAAAACAGCAAATGTCTGTGCAAAGACAGCCGTATTATAGAGAAGACAATCCCAAATTGCAAGAGCTAATTTCTCACTTGTCTCCACGATGTTTAACGCTTTCGCTCCGACCCCATGCTCAGGGTTCGTTCTTTTTTCTTCTCGAGCCGCCGTTGGACCGCTGCGCTCTGCAACTCACGCAGCGCATCCGTGGCAATCCAGCGCGCAGCGGGGGAATCTATGAAACTGATCTCGGTTGCCGTTTGGATCGCCGCGCGGTTCAGCTCTCGATTCCGCTTTCCGATTTGCCGGAGTGCCCAGTTGACCGCCTTCTTCACGAAATTCCGTTTGTCCGTCGATCCTCGTTTCAGTGCCGGCAACATTTGCAAAAACTGTTGATCACCAGCAGCCTTATCGTGCACCGCGAGCTCGGCCATCATCACAAAACCCGCTCTCCGTACGTACTCTTCCGTTCGCCTGCACCAGGTGAACGCATTGCGATAGGCGGACGGGGTCATATCGAACAGGTTCCCGCAGATGGAATCGCAGACAGCCCACGAGTCGAAATCCTTCACCCACCGCTCCATTTGGCGCCGGGTGACCTGCTGTGGATCGCCGATCAGACTCGCCAGAATGCGCGCTTCATGAATGCCGGTCGACCAGAGTTTGAGCGACAACTGTTGGTTCTTCCCGATCTTCTTCGCCAAGTCTCTGAGCTCCGGAGCGGACACCCCGAACGCTTTCTTTGCGGTAATGCCGTAGCGAGCCATTCCGTCGACATTGCGCTGACTCCCGCGAGCTTTCAACTGTCTGAGTACTTGCGATACAGTCATGGCACAAGTTCGAGGTTGTAGTGTGAGAAGGGAGAAAGAACTACGTGAGCGAACTCCACGGGGTTTCCGACATACCGTCCAGCTTGTTGGCGTAGCGGGCCATGACAAAGAGAAGGTCGGAAAGGCGATTGAGATATTTGACCGGAGTTGCACCGATTTTTTCTTTCTTGCTCAGACGGACCAGATGGCGTTCTGCTCGACGGCAGACGGTACGAGCAACGTGCAGGTGTACCGCAAGAGGACTTCCTGCCGGGACAATGAACGAGCGAAGCGGCGTCAGCGAAGATTCAAGTCGATCAATATTCTGCTCAAGGCGAACGACAGATTGTTCCTCGATGCGAGGAACATTTTTGGGCGCTTTGCCTTTCGGCGTCGCAAGGTCTGCACCGAGCACGAAGAGCTCGTTCTGCACTGCCGCGAGGATCGAGTCAAGATCGTGATGCGGCTTGTGGGCACGGACGACGCCGAGCACGGAATTCAGCTCATCGACCGAGCCATAAGCTTCGATCCGGAGCGAGTCTTTGGCGGTACGTTTTCCGCCGAAGAGCGAGGTTTCTCCTCTGTCGCCTTTTCGAGTGTAGATTTTCATGAAAAGATTCAGTGCCCGCCGGTGCCTTTGAGGTCGGCAGCGCGTTGAAGTTCTTCGACGCGCTGCTTCACCGCGGCAAGCTGTTCTTCCAAGGAGGATTGGATCTGCTGAAGGTCCGTCGCCCGTAATTCATCCACTTTGGCGTGGAGCTGCTGGATCATCAACTCTGATTTCAAGTTGACCTGATAATCCAGGTCTGCCCGAAGACGATCTTTTTTCTGCGCCCGGTTCTGGCTCATCATAATAACGGGAGCTTGAACGGCAGCAAGACAGGAAAGTATTAAGTTGAGAAAGATAAACGGGAATTCGTCCAACGGATGAAACCAAAGCTGAACCGTGTTCAGAACCATCCACGCGACCAAAAAGCCGCCAAACAGAAGAAGGAACGGCCAGCTGCCGCCAAATTCCGCCATTTTATCGGCCACGCGTTCGCCGAAGGTCAGTTGCTCCTCGATTTCCACGTTGACATTTTTCGACGCGAGCGAGGTCACCAGTTCGTTCGTCGAGCGAAGGCGTTTACCGATCTCGCTCACCATGGAAATTGCGACCGACGGGCGCTGCGTGAGGAAATTGAGAAATTCATCTCGACGCATCTCAAGCAAAACAGTGTCCTCGATTGCGCGCGCCGTCGCTGTACGCGGCAGGCCATCGATCAGTGAAAGCTCTCCGACAAATTCTCCTTCTCCCAACACGGAGACGCGCATCTCCTTTTGCGGTTGATCGACCGGGACAGTAATTTCCAGCGCGCCTTCTTCGATGAGGAACATCGAATCGCCGGTGTCTCCTTGCCGGAAGAGAATCTGCCCCTCCTTCACCGTGCGCGGTTTCCAGAGGTTGAGCAACACTGCGACATCCCCCTCGGTGAGGCGCTCAAAGATGGGAATCGTTCGGAGGTCTTCGCGAGTAATCATTGTTTGATGACCGATCTCAGGCGAGCTTCACAACAAGTGAATAATACGAAACTCCATGAAAAGAAGAAAGCCCTGTATGACACAGGGCTTTCGTTCGTGTGGTGGAACCCACCGGTGTTACTTCTTCTTGCCGTTTGTCCAATAATCGGGAAGTTCGTTGTAGAAATGAACGGACGTTCTCATGCCGCCGAAGAAGTTGTCCAGGTTGATGAATTCGTCCGGTGCGTGGGCGTTTTCATCCGGCAAGCCAAAACCGAGCAGCACGGTGTCGAGTCCCAGGATCTCCTTGAATTGGACAACGATGGGAATTGAGCCGCCTTCGCGTTGATAAAGAGGCTTCTTGCCGAACCCCTTTTCGAGCGCTACCACTGCGGCTTTGACGCCCGGGCTATCGATAGGTGTGATTGCCGCTTCGCCCCCATGCAGAGCACGCACCTTGATGTCGATCGTCTTCGGGGCAATCTTTTTGAGATGCTTTTCAAACAGCTTCGCAACCTTCGCCGAGGTTTGGTCGGGCACCAACCGCATTGAGATTTTTGCGAACGCTTTCGAGGGCAGCACGGTCTTTGCTCCTTCTCCCGTGTAGCCGCCCCAAATGCCGTTGCATTCGAGCGTTGGCCGGGCCCACACTCGCTCCAACGACGAAAACCCTTTTTCCCCGTACAACTGCTTCACGCCGAGGTCCTTCGCATACGCCTTGTCGTTCCAGGGCAATTTCTTGTAGGCAGCTCGCTCCGCTTTGGTCAGCGTCCGCACGTGGTTGTAGAATCCCGGAATCGCCACGCGACCGTTTTTGTCATGGAGCGAAGCGATGATCTCGCTTAACGCCTGAATCGGGTTGTGCACCGAGCCCCCGAAGGTCCCTGAATGCAAATCGCGATTCGGTCCGGTAACTTCCACTTCCAAGTACGCCAACCCGCGCAGTCCGTAGCAGACCGAGGGAACACCCTTCCTGAACATCGAGGAATCGGAAATGAGCACGAGGTCTGCTTGTAACAGTTCCTTATGTTCCTTTACGAAGTTTTCAAGGTTCGCGCTGCCGACTTCTTCTTCTCCCTCAATGATCATCTTGAGGTTTACCGGCAGTTTCCCCAGGTTTTTCATGTACGCTTCAATCGCCTTGAAGTGAATGTAGACCTGCCCTTTGTCATCCGCTGAGCCGCGTGCGTACAGGTTTTCACCGCGGATCGTCGCCTGGAACGGCGGCGAGGTCCACAAGTTCAGCGGGTCGACCGGCTGCACATCGTAGTGGCCGTAGAATAATATGGTGGGCTTGCCGGGTGCGCCCATCCATTCGCTGCAGACGATCGGATGGCCGGGGGTTTCATAGATCTTCACGTTCTGCATCCCGATGGTGCGCATTTGGTCTGCTACCCATTCCGCGCACCGGCGGGTGTCGCCGTTATGATTGCTTTGCGAACTGACGCTCGGGATGCTCAGGAATTCGGTCAGCTCTTTGAGGTAGCGATCTTTGTTGGAATCCAAATATGAAAGTACTTCTTGCATTATCTTTTCCTTTATATGGGAATTTTCGTAGAAAGAATTATTGGCGGTGCAATATAGATATACGACATCCGAAAGGCAACAAACTTTTGCCCATCTTTCAGTCGAAAAACACTCTGTTTGAAGACATTCCGTCGTCGGTCCGAACCTTGCGAATGGCACAACATTTGTCTAATTTTTAACAGGAATTGTTTTCGTTTCTTTACTTTTTATTCATCACTATCCTCGTCGACGTTCTCAATATCGCTCTCCCGGTTCTGTATCTCGCCATCGTCTGGGCGTACGGAAAAGCCTTCTTCTCGGACTCCGAGTGGGCGAAACGGCTGAAAACGAAGCTGCTCATTGCCGTCGTCTTGGTCCACGTCGTTTATCTTCTCGGTCGCACGATCGCGTTCTCGCATCCTCCGGCAACAACGATTTTCGAAATTCTCACGCTCCTCGCCTTCTCGATTGCACTGACGTACCTCTTTATCGAAGCACGCACGAAGGCAAAAGAAACAGGCTATTTTATCCTGAATATCGCTTTCTTTTTCCAGCTCGGCTCATCTCTCTTTATTAAGGACCTGCTCGAAGTTCCGGAGGTGCTCAAGAGTAACCTGTTCGGCCTGCATGTGACGGCAGCGCTGCTCGGCTACGCGGCAATTACCATGTCTGCTGTCTACGGATTCCTTTTTCTGATGCTCTACCATGAAATCAGGGCGAACAGGTTCGGGGTGATCTACAAAAAACTGCCGACCCTCGAAACGTTGGAGAAGATGAGCTTCACCTCTATTGAGTTAGCATTCGTCCTGCTCGGATTTGCGATCGCAGTCGGCTTCATCTGGTTGCCCAAGGCGTTTACCGAATTTTCGTACGCCGATCCAAAGTTGATCGGGACACTTGGCGTGTGGATACTCTACGGCGTCGGCATTCTTGCCAAACGCTCGGGCGGCTGGACCGGCCGGAAAGTGATGATTCTTTCCGTGTGTGGATTTGCTATTGCCGTTTTTTCGCTGACTATTGTGAACGTTTTTTTCAGCGGCTTCCATAAGTTTTACTGAACGAACATTAACTTGGTGTCACTTCGTGTTTTTCGTGGACATTTGTTGAATGTGCAATGAACCTCGTCTGCATCGGCATATCGCATCACACGGCACCGCTTGAGATCCGCGAGCGCCTCTGGTACTCGGACGACGAGGTGAGAGCCGCACTGCCGCGCCTCAAGGCACAAGGACTTTCAGAGTGCGTGCTCTTTTCTACATGCAACCGAACGGAGCTCTACGCCTTTGCCGACGACATCGGTGCGCGTGTCGAGGCCCTAAAGAACCTTTTGACCGGTGAAAAGAATGCAGCCTCCCATATCAAGCCGGAGCATTTGTTCGTGCAGAGCGGTGTGAAGGCGGTGGAGCATTTGTTCCGCGTCGCCTCCGGCATCGACTCCATGATCGTCGGCGATGTGCAGATTCTCTCCCAGATCAAGGATGGATTGAACTTCGCGGAAGAGGCCGGGACGAACGGATTCTTCACCAACAAGCTGTTCCAGTCTGCGTTCCATGTCGGGAAACGTGTTCGCACAGAAACGACGATCGGTGAAGGAGCAATCTCGGTCAGTTATGCTGCCGTTGAGCTTGCCGGAAAAATCTTCGAGAACCTCCGCACGAAAACAGCGCTCATCATCGGTGCCGGCGACGCAGCGGAACTGACGGCCAAGCATCTCCGGGCGAAAGAAATCGGCAAACTGCTCATTACCAATCGCACCGCAGAACGGGCGGAGCTGTTGGCGAAACGGACGGAGGGTTCCATCCTTCCCTACGAATCGTTCCGCGAGCACCTCTCACACGTCGATATTATTCTCTCCTCGGTCGAGAGCAACCGATATGTTTTAACCGCCGATGAAGTGAAGAACATCACCCGGCAACGCCCGTCGTCGGCGCTGTTCATCATCGACCTCGGTGTTCCCCGAAACATCGACCCTGCCGCGCGGAAGTTCGAGAACGTCTTCCTGTACGACATCGACAGTCTTACCGGCCTGGTAGATGAAAACCTTCACAAACGCAAGCAGGAGATTCCCAAGGTCGAGCGCATCGTCGACGAGGAGCGTAGGTCGCTTACCCAGTGGCACACGTCGTTGGAAGCGAACCCCACCATTATTGCGCTGCGAGACCTTGCGGAACGGATCCGCCGGCAGGAGGTGGAGAAGAACGTCAACCGGTTCGACACAAAAGACAAAGAATTGTTGGATATGCTGACGAGGCGAATTGTGAACAAGATCCTCCACACGCCCATCGTCAACCTCAAGAACGGGCACGACGAGTCACCGACGGAACGCCTCAAAAAAATCCGCACCATCCGCAAACTTTTTGGCATCGATGCTCCTTCAGAGGAACGAGAACATGATCGATGAACTGTTGGTCATCGGCTCACGCGGCAGTCAACTCGCACTCTGGCAAGCCAATCATATCAAATCGCAACTCTCGACCGTGGCTCCTCATCTTGCCGTCGAAGTCCACGTCATTAAGACGACCGGCGACAAAATACTGGACTCCCCGCTTTCAAAAATCGGGGACAAAGGACTGTTCACCAAAGAAATCGAGCTGCACGTACTCGACGGGTCTGTCGACCTTGCAGTCCACAGTCTGAAAGACATCCCCACGCAGATTCCGGCTGGGCTAACTATTGGCGCAGTAACCGAGCGAGAAGATGCGCGGGATGTCTTCATCGCGCATCCTCGAAAATCTTACAAGACCTTGGGCGAGCTTCCACGAGGAGCGAAGATTGCGACGGGAAGTCTAAGGCGTACATGCCAGCTTCTTGCCCTGCGACCGGATTTTGAAATCGTCAACATCCGCGGTAACCTGAACACACGGCTGGAGAAGCTGGACAACTCCGAGTGGGACGGAATGATCCTGGCAAAGGCCGGCCTAACGCGGCTTGGATGGGAATCGCGTATTGCAGAAGTGCTGCCGTTCGAGACGATGTTGCCCGCCGTCGGTCAGGGTGCGCTTGGAATCGAGATTCGCCGCGACGATACAAAGGTACGAGAGTTACTGAAGCCGCTGCACCACGAACCGACGGCAATCGCCACCAGTGCCGAGCGTGCGTTGCTGCGTCGCCTCGAAGGTGGCTGCCAGGTTCCGATTGGAACGTTCGGACGAATCGAACACGGCAAGCTCCGGCTCGACGCCTTGGTCGGAAGTCTTGACGGGAAACAAGTGGTGCGCGGTGAAATTATGGGCGACCCCAAGAACGCTGAAGAGCTCGGCGTAAAGCTCGCGAACGATCTGCTCGAGAACGGCGGAAGAGAAATTTTAGACGAGATTCGTGCTGTGGGAGATACTCAGCTCATTCCTGAGTCGTGACCGGGATGGCAAGCCTCCAGGGAACATGCGTGCTGTTGACACGCTCGGTCGATTCCAACGAATCGATGATTCACCTTCTCGAATCACGGGGAGCGCGCGCTGTCATTCTTCCGGCGATTGAGATTACGGATCCCGATTCCTGGGACGATGTCGACCGGGCTATCATCAATCTCCGGAAGTACGACGGCGTCTTCTTTACCAGCAAGAATGCAGTTGAACAATTCTTGAAGAGGGCTGACGCAATCAATGGTGACGCTAAAACTGTACTCCAACGCCGGTCAGTGTATGCTGTGGGAGAAAAAACGGAACAAGCGCTTGAAGACGCCGGTATTCCAGTTGCCGGGACACCGGAACTGTTTTCCGCTGAAGCGCTAGTCGAAACGTTGTCCGCCGAAGACCTTTCCGGTAAATGCTTTCTCTTCCCCCGCAGTAACATCGGGAAGGATGTCATTCCGACGTATCTTCGTGGAATGAACGCAGAGGTTGATGAAGTCGTTGTGTACAGGAATGTTCCGCCCCGGCAGCGGGATTTAGACGCCGTCCGCAACGCTCTGATGAATCAAGAGATTGATGTTGTGACCTTTTTCAGCCCGTCAGCCGTGCGAAACTTTCTGCAGATGATGGGCACGAGATCGCTGGAGCGAACACGGATAGCCGTGATCGGGCCTTCGACCGCCGGTGCTGCCGAGTCGCTCGGCTTGTCCGTCGACATCATTGCCAAACAAGCAACGGCCGAGTCTCTGGTCGAAACCATCGCCGAGTATTTTACAAACACGGTGAGTGGTGAGTGGTAATTCAGAGCATCCAAACGAGACTTTACCATCTTCTCAGCTACTCACCAATTAACCAATGACTAATGATCTGTTTCTCCGCGCTTGTCGTCACGAGCCGGTCGATCGAACGCCGGTCTGGCTGATGCGCCAGGCAGGTCGCTATTTGCCGGAGTATCGCGCGATCCGCGAGAAAACAGACTTTCTTACGCTCTGCAAAACTCCTGAGCTTGCCGCGGAAGTTTCCATTCAGCCGGTCGACATCATCGGCGTCGATGCGTGCATCATTTTCTCCGACATACTCGTTGTGCCGGAAGCGATGGGAATGGAACTGATAGTCGAAGAAGGCAAAGGCGGACCGCGTTTCCCTCACCCGCTCCGCTCCCGCGACGATATTCAGAAGCTGCGCATGTTCGACCCGAACCGCGATCTGAAGTACGTGATGGATGCCGTTCGCCTCACGCGCAAGAATCTAAACGGCCGCGTTCCGCTCGTCGGCTTCGCCGGCTCACCCTGGACGCTGGCGACCTACATGGTCGAAGGCAAAGGCTCGAAGAACTTCCGCCACATCAAAGAACTGATCTACTCGAATCCCAAAGACGCTCACTCACTGCTCGACAAACTCGCCCGCGTTGTCGCTTCGTACCTCAGCGCGAAGATCGAAGCCGGCGCGCAAGCCGTGCAAATCTTCGACACGTGGGGCGGCATACTTCCGCCGGATGAATTCAAGGAATTCTCCTTGCGCTACATCGAACAAGTCCTGCAACTGTTGAGGCGCAACGGAGCCCCGGTCATCGTCTTTTGCAAGGATTGCGGACATTCGCTCGAAGCCATCGCGGACATTCGGCCCGATGTGATCGGATTGGATTGGACTGTCGACATTGGAAAAGCGCGCATGATGGTCGGGAGTCACGTCGCCCTGCAGGGAAATCTCGACCCGACGATGCTCTACGCCCCACCCGAGCGCATTCGGGCTGGCGTGAAAAAAATCCTGGAGAAGTACGGAAAGGGCTCGGGGCACATCTTCAACCTCGGCCACGGCATTCTTCCCGACGTTCCTGTTGAGCACGCAAAGGCTCTTGTGCAAGCGGTGAAAGAAGAGAGTAGACAATACCACGGCTGAGGCAGCTTTTTCGCTGGCTTTCGTTCCATCCGCTTTTTACATTGAGATCGTTCCCACCTAAACGTTCACACATCATCAATGCGAGGTAACGTATGAAAACAACATCTACCGCATTCCTCTTCTTACTCTTCCTTCTTACAGTGTTGTGTGCGAGTTTGGCGTTCGGTCAACCTAAGCGCCCCATGACGTTCATGGACGTCCTGGAGATGGCCAACGTCGGGAACCCGG
>CAYJSZ010000008.1:0-41084 GCA_964372545.1 uncultured Ignavibacteriaceae bacterium | reverse complement strand
CTCGGAATTCCCGCAACGCTGATCGTCGATAGTGCTGCGGGATTTGTCATGAAACGGGGCTTGGTCAATGCGGTCGTTGTCGGTGCTGACCGGATTGCAGCAAATGGGGATACTGCCAACAAAGTCGGAACGTATGCGCTCGCCGTCCAGGCGAATCATCATGGCATTCCGTTGTATGTTGCAGCACCGACCTCGACGATCGATGCGGAAACGAAGTCGGGGAAGGATATCCCGATAGAGCAACGAAGTGCAGATGAAGTCACGGAGTTCTTTGACAAGAAGGATGACCTGAACGGTGTTGAAGTCTATGCTCCCGCTTTTGACGTTACGCCGAACGAACTGATCTCGGCAATCATCACCGAGCAAGGAGTCTACGAAAAACCCTGTGCTGAGTCGCTCAAAGTCTTCTTAAGAAGAGAAGCGAGAGAGAGCATGACCGGAGTGTTGTCGTGATAACGAAAACTGATGCGATTGTTATGAAATCCATGCGGTATCGCGACACCAGCAAGATTGTGACCTTTTACACCCGTCGATATGGGAAGATCAAGTGTATCGCCAAGGGAGCGCGCCAGGCAAAGAATAAGTTTGGAGCGTCACTGGAGCCCATGACGCTTGCGTCGCTCGTACTCTATAAGAAAGAAGAGCGCGATCTTCAGTTGATCTCGGAATGTGACATCGTCCAGCCATACAAGCGGATTCACAGCGAGATGGAGCGGATGTCGGTTGCGTTCTCGGTTCTGGAGCTCATTAATCAAGTCGCCCATGATGAGGAAGAAAATGTTCCGATATTCTCACTGCTCGTGGAGACATTCGATACGCTCGAGGAAGTGGAGAAAAACTTTCAGAATCTCTTCTTTGCCTTTGAGCTGAGAATGGCAGCGCTCTTAGGCTTTGCCCCGACGCTTCAAAAGTGCACGGAATGCGGGAAAACGTTAAATTTTGGGGATTCGGCATTGCCCTTTATTTTTGAGCTGAACAACGGCGGCATGTATTGCCAGAATTGTGCGTTGAAACTCGACGGGAATGTGCTCCGGCAGCGTTCGACGAAAAGAATAAGCGCGTTGACAGCGAAGATCCTCGAACGCTTGCTCCATGCCAACTTGTCGAGCGTTCCGATGTTGAATGACAAAGCTGTCACCTGGAACGAACTGGATGAAACTTTACGTTTGTATCTAGAGTATCATGTTGAGGAGCTCAAGCCGCTCAAGACGAGGAAAGTTTTTCGACAAATGAATATCTAAATTCTGATGCAACACGATCAACTCAAACATAAGGAGGTTAATTGATATGTCAACGAAGTCAGTGTTAGCTGCCGTGCTGCTGATTGCACTGGGAATTGTCTTTGGTGTGACGCTTGTGTCGAACTTTAAGGGCGTCGATGTTTCGTTTGCCGGAGAAGATGTAACGCTCGGTGCGCAGACGACGCAGACAAAGACAAACTCCACACTCAAAGCGTTAAACGATGCCTACCATAGCATCGCGAAAGCTGTCACGCCCACGGTTGTGTTCATCAAAGTCAAAACAAAACCGAAGTCGTCTTCCAAGGAAGAGGGCGGACAGTTCTTCTTCCGCTTCTTCGGTCCGGATCTCAAGCCTTTCGAGCCGCAGCCGGAGATGGGCGCAGGCTCGGGAGTGATTCTGACTCCAGACGGATACATTCTAACAAACAACCACGTCGTGGATAATGCCGACCCCGATAATATCGAAGTGGTCTTATCCGATACGCGCCGCTTCAAAGCGACGAAAGTCATGGGAACAGACAAGTACACTGATCTGGCAGTTGTGAAAATCGATGCCGAGGACTTACCGGTTCCTAAGCTGGGGAACTCGGATGAAGTCGAGGTGGGACACACCGTGTTTGCATTCGGGAATCCTCTCGGGCTCACATCGACGATGACGCAGGGGATTGTCAGCGCTATTGGCCGTGGCAATCTCGGAATCATCAATGACCAGGAAGGGTACGGAATCGAGAACTTCATTCAGACCGATGCTGCGGTGAACCCAGGAAACAGCGGTGGCGCGTTAGTGGACATCGATGGGGATGTTGTTGGAATTAATACTGCGATCGCGACGACGAACCAGCGTTTCCAGGGTTATAGCTTTGCCATCCCGATCAATCTTGCGAAAAAAGTTGCAGCCGACATTATCAAGTATGGCAAAGTTCTGCGCGGCTATCTCGGTGTTCAAATTACGACAGTCGATGCGACGTTGGCAAAGGCAAAAGGGTTGAAAAAAGCCCAAGGGGTCATCGTCCAAGAAGTGAGAGCAGGCGGCGCAGGCTCTGAGGCAGGACTCAAGGAGGGAGATATTATTCTTTCGGTCGATGGTCGTGAAGTCAATACTTCGAACCAACTGCAGACCGTCATTGCCAGTAAACATCCGGGCGATGTTGTGACGTTGAGGTTGATGCGCGATAAGAAGCCAATCGAGAAAAAAATAACACTTCGTTCCCGAGATGATGAAGAAACTGTCGTAGCCGCGACTGAACGCAATAGCGGAGGACCGTCACGCAAGGAATCGACCGCACCTACGAACGTGAAGCTCGAAAACATCGGCTTGTCGGTGCGAACCGTCGATGCCGATATCAAGAAAGAGTATGAAGTGGAGAACGGCGTGTACGTTGAGGAGGTCGATCCGTTCGGTGAAGCAGCCCAGCGCGCGTTGCAACCGCGCGATGTTATTTTAAGTGCAGGAGATACAGTGATAAAGTCGGCTGCACAATTCGAAGAGCTTATCAAGAGCAAGAAGCCGGGTGATGCCGTGTTGCTTAGGGTCAAACGCGCGAACAAGGTATCCCAGTTTGTGGCGATAGAGATTCCAAAATAAGGCTTCAGAGAGTGAGGCTGATGAAGGCGTCCTGAGAAATCGGGACGCCTTTTTTGTTGTGCGTTGAAAGTAGACCATTTTTTCGCTTAATTGGTCCATCTTTAGAAGGGAGCAGACAATGATCCGCTATCTCACAGCTGGTGAATCGCACGGCAAAGCGTTGGTCGGAATTGTCGAAGGAATCCCGGCAGGGCTTCCGATCTCCGCCGAGTACATCAACCACCAGCTCTGGCGGAGACAACAAGGGTACGGTCGCGGCGGGAGAATGCGCATTGAATCCGACAACGTCGAGATTCTCTCCGGCATTCGTTTCGGTAAAACCCTCGGCTCGCCGATCTCGCTTCTGATTCATAATAAAGATTCGAAAAACTGGGCTGAGAAGATGGCGGTCGAGGGGGATGGCAAAGAAGTCGGGAAGATTACGATTCCGCGGCCAGGCCACGCAGATTATGTCGGAACGATAAAGTACGGCTATGACGATATTCGAAATGCCATCGAACGGGCAAGTGCTCGCGAAACAGCGATCCGGGTTGCCTGTTGCACCACGATCAGGAGGCTGTTGGAAGAGTTCGGGATTTTCATCGGGAGTCACGTTATCGGAATCGGCAGCGCTGTGCTGGGAGACCGCTCACGAGTCGATCGCTTCATCAAAAAACATACGACAGCCTCCTGTGGAGCCTATAAAGTCTCCGAAGAAGCAGACAAATCCCAGGTCCGGATCCTCGACAGGAGTGTCGAAGCCAAAGCGATCTCACAAATCCGAAAGTCCAAAAAGTTGGGCGATACGCTAGGAGGAGTTTTTGAAGTGCTTGTGACCGAAGTTCCCATCGGCTTAGGCAGCTATGTGCATTTCGACCGCAAGTTGGATGGCCAGTTAGCTCAAGCAATTATGTCCATCCATGCGGTGAAAGGGGTCGAAATTGCAGAAGGCTTTGCTAATGCCCGGAAGTTCGGCTCAGAGGTACACGATGCGTTCTCGGTTACCAAAGACATGATTGGCCGAAAAACAAACCGTGCCGGCGGTCTCGAAGGTGGAGTGACCAACGGCGAGACGGTCGTTCTTCACGGCGCGATGAAACCGATCTCAACACTCGCTCACCCGCTACAGTCCGTCGACCTCAACACAAAGCGGTCGGTCAAGGCAAGGTACGAGCGGTCCGATGTGTGTGCCGTGCCTGCATGTTCAGTCATCGCTGAATCAGTCATTGCTCCGGTGTTAGCGAACGCATTCCTGGAGAAATTCGGCGGAGACTCGATTGGCGAAATACATTCCCGATACAAAAGCAAGAAATCCTGAGTTCGTTGTAGAATAGCACGCTGAAGAGGCAAATTATTCGCAAAGGCATGAATTGCTTCCGTGCAAATCCGTCAAATACGCCGTCTCAGCGTCCTGTTCTCTTTCGGAGGCTTGACTATACGCAGTCGTTGTGCTATATTTTACAAGAGCTAAGGGGGAGAATCTCAAGGATCAAGTTCATTCGCAGAATGACTTCATGGTAAGGAGGTGTGCTCGTCTTCAGTGCGCAGATTCATGGCATAGGTTCGAACGGGAAATTAAATCGCAAAGTGCTCGTCCTCAATCACAATTACGAGCCGCTGAGTATCTGCAATGTCAAAAAAGCCGTTATTCTTCTCTACCTCGAGAAAGCTGAATTGATCGCAGCTGTCGACGGTTATTTACTCCATTCTGTCTCCACGACGATGCCGTTTCCCAGCGTCGTTCGCCTTTCTGTCTACGTTCGAGTTCCCTTCAAGCGCATTGTCCTTTCTCGAAAAAATATATTGCGGCGAGATGGCCATCGCTGTCAGTACTGCGGCCGGGCAGATGTCCCGTTAACGGTCGATCATATTATCCCCAGAGCCCGTGGTGGCGATGATTCGTGGGAGAATTTAGTCTGTGCGTGCGTTCGCTGCAACAATAGAAAAGGCGACCAGACGCCGCATGAAGCAGGATTGGCCCTGCGCCGCAAGCCCATTCGTCCGAACCACGTGATGTTCTTGCGCGATTTTGCCGGCCACGTTGATGAAGTCTGGAAGCCGTACCTCTTCATGAACTGATCTATCGTGCGGTGCGAATATTGAAAGGAGTTTTTCACAGGGTTTGAGTCAACAAAAGAAAGTCATTCTCAGTGGCATGCGTCCCACGGGCAAGCTTCACCTCGGGCACCTGGTAGGCGCATTGGAAAATTGGGTTTCGCTTCAGGGAGAATATCAGAATTACCATCTCATCGCAGACTATCACGCACTAACGACGAATCCGGACACGTCGGAAATTTACCAGAATTCAATTGAGATGCTGATGGATTGGCTGGCCGCAGGACTCGACGCGAACCAGAGCCCTATGTTCCGCCAGTCGCAGATCAAGCAGCATGCGGAGCTTCATCTGATTTTTTCGATGCTTGTGACGACGGCCCGCCTTGAGCGCAATCCGACGCTGAAAGAGCAGGTGCGTGACCTGGAGATAGAGAGTGTATCGTACGGGCATCTTGGCTATCCGGTGCTGCAAGCAGCGGATATTCTGCTCTACAAGGGTGAAGTGGTTCCAGTGGGGGAAGATCAACTCCCGCACATTGAGATCACAAGGGAGATAGCACGTCGCTTTAATGCGCTGTATGTGCCGAAGAAGCCCGTTTTCCCGGAGCCGGCGGGGATAATAACCAAGTTTGCGCGCTTGCCCGGTTTAGACGGCAAAAGGATGAGTAAATCGCTGCGGAATACGATCCTTCTGTCGGATTCTCCAGAAGAGATTCAGAAGAAGATGCGGACGGCGTTGACCGATCCGCTGAAGGTACGCAAAGGCGATCCGGGTAGGCCGGATATTTGTTTGGTTTTCGCGTATCACAACAAGTTTAATCCGACTGAGGTACCGGAGGTTCGCGCGGGATGCGAAAGTGGAGCGCTCGGTTGTGTCGATTGTAAGATGAATTGCGCGAGGCACGTTATTGATGCACTCGCACCGCTCAGAGAGAAGCGATCGTACTATGAATCGCATCTCGATGAAGTAAAAAATATTTTGGCAGATGGCGAGAAGAGCGCGCACGCCGTTGCAGAAAAGACGATGGCGGAAGTGCACAGCGCAATGGGGTTGGGGTAGACAATTAAAAAGTCAAAAGGCAAAGTGAAAAAATTGAAAATGTTCATTTTGTGCTTTTGAATTTTTACTTTTTCATTTTTCCTTGACCAATGTATACCGTTAAGCTCAGAGATTTTGAAGGACCGCTAGACCTTCTGCTCTTCTTTATCAAGCGGGATGAGTTGGATATCTACAACATCCCGATTGCGAAGATCACGAAGGAGTTCTTCGACTACCTCCAGTACATGCAGCAGCTTGACCTGGAGATTGCCGGGGAATTCCTGGTGATGGCCGCCGAGCTGATGCAGATCAAAGTAAAGATGCTGTTGCCGCCGGAACCCGGCGAACAGGAAGAACAAGACCCGCGGGCAAATCTTGTGAAGCGACTCATCGAGTACAAACGTTTCAAGGAAGTCGCGGCGGATCTTGTCACACGCGAAGCCGCGCAGATGAAGGTCGCGTATCGCGGCTATCGTGAGTCGGACCCCCGTGTCGAAGAGTTGCATGAAGACGAGCGCTCGTTAAGCGACGTCTCACTCTTTGACCTCATTGCCTCGTTTCAGTATGCTCTTGGCCGCATGCCGAAGAAGATTGTGCATGAAATCGCTCGTCTCAACGTCACGATTGATGAGCAAATTGAATATCTTCTCGACTTTTTTTCTCGTCGATCCGAGGCAACCTTTTATGAGCTTATCGAAGGTATGACGGAAAAAATTCGTGTAATCGTCACCTTTATTGCTCTGCTTGAAGTGATCCGTTCAAGACAACTCATCGTGCGGCAGGTTGAGCCGTTTGGCGAACTCTCTATCATGCGCAATGTGAACTGAGGACTTATGCCAGAAGCCACTACGACAGCGTCCGTACCGGAACAACAAACACTTCAGGTCCCAGTAACTGCAAAGGAATTGATCGAGGCGCTGGTCTTTGCCGCGGAGGAGCCGCTCTCGCTTGAGCAGATCCGAAAGATTTATCAGGAGAGTGCAGTAGAGGAACGACGCGATCTGAAAGAAAATGAGATCGAGACAATTATCTCTGTTCTCAACGACGAGTTTCAACAGGTACACAAACCGTATCGAATCGTTCGCATCGCGGGCGGATATCAGTTTGCAACGATGGCAGAGTACGCGGAGTGGATCGGCAAGCTCTACAAAGAGCAGGGTCGGCGAAAGCTGTCGCAGTCTTCTCTCGAAACGCTCGCGATCATCGCGTACCGTCAGCCTGTCATACGCCCCGAGATCGAGACGATCCGCGGAGTGGACTGTGATTATGTGTTAGGAACACTTTTAGAGAAGAAGCTTATTACTATTGTCGGTCGCGCTCCTACACCCGGTCGCCCTTTGCTCTACGGGACGACAGAGCACTTCCTGAAACACTTTGGCTTGAATTCAATTTCCGACCTTCCCCGACCCCGTGAGATTGAAGAGCTGCTTGCAGATGCACGCTACGATACCGAGCGGCGCATGTTGGAGGCTCACGAGCAGGCCGATAGAGCCAGGGAAGATGAGCCGGATTTCAAGTCCCGACTGCCCCATATCCCCAAGCAAAAAGCCGAAATGGACGCTTCTGCGGCCATCGTTCCCAAAAAGCCCAGCAGGTCGCTGAACGTCCATCGGGCAGATGAAGCTCAAGAGACGGCCCAACAGGATCGGGCCAACGTGGACGTGGCCGAGAAGACCACAGAGCGACAGCCGGAGGATTCAGAGACTGTTGATCAGGCTGCCACACAAGCTTCAACGCTGGATGCCGCTCCCGAATCACCGGTGAACCCGGAGAGTACCGGGCAGTCCCCAGTCGATGTGCCGATGGATGGTATCCCCGTCGGTACTGCACCGGAAGCCACGGAAGAAAGCTCGGAAACGGCGATCGGGCCTGAGATGATCGAACAGGAAAAACCTGTGGTGGACGAAAAAGCTCTCCCCCTGCTGGATGACAATGAGAAGGGCAACAATCCAGAGCTGGCGGTTGCGGAAGAAGGTCACGCGACTGAAATCATCACAACGGAGTTGAGATTATCCGAGACCCAAGAAACTCAGACGCAGGAAAGAATTGATGAGGTAGTGAGTTCTCCTGAAGAAAAGTCTACCTTCGTAGAATTGGAGCAGCCTGAAATCGTAGAAGAGAACCAGGGAACCAGAAGCCAGTTGGAAGAACCTCCTACCGGGCTCATTCAAGTAGATACGTCACGTTCTGATGAGAGGACTGAGCCCGCCGAGCTGAATGTCGATTCGACCGAGAGATTGCAGGATGAAACAGAGAGCACCTTCGAGGAAGTGTCTTTTGAGAAGCACCCTGAAGTGGCATCCCCGCCAGTAGAGGTGACTGAGTCGTTCAACGAGGTCACGCCTCCATCAGTCGCGCCAATCGTTGATGAGGTGCGCGAACCTATTCAAACAAAGAGCCGATGGCGACAGTTCAAAGAGAAGATTCAAGGGTTCATCAGGAAAGTATTCGGCTAAACAAGTTTCTTGCCCTTGCCGGGATCGGGTCACGGCGGAGCAACGACGAGTTGATCCTCTCCGGCGACGTGAAAGTCAACGGACGAGTAGTGCAGGAGCTCGGAGTGAAGATCAACCCGCTGCGCGACCGGGTGACCGTTCGCGGCAATCAAGTCTTTGTAGAGCAGAAACTGGTTTACCTTGTCCTCAACAAGCCCAAAGATACCATCACGACCGTCAAAGATGAGCGAGGTCGAACGACCGTGATGGATCTCGTGAAGGTGAAAGAACGCGTCTATCCCATCGGACGTCTTGACCGGAATACGACTGGCGTATTGCTGCTGACGAACGACGGTGAGTTGGCAAATGCGCTGCTGCACCCGAAGCATGAAGTCGAGAAGGTCTACCATGTTCGTCTTGAGAGAGGAATTGCGGACGATGACCTCAGAAAGTTGAAGATGGGCGTTCGGCTTGAAGACGGAATCGCAAAGGTGAAGTATGCGGAGACGTTGAAAAAAACGAAGCGCTCGGAGTTGTTTGTTGCCATTCATGAAGGTCGCAAGAGAGAAGTACGCAGAATGTTTGAGACGCTCGGCTATGAAGTGAAAAAGCTGGACCGTGTTTCGTTCGGAGGAATTACCACGGTCGGATTATCGCGCGGCAAGTGGCGGAAACTCATGAACAAAGAAGTTGAGCACTTGAAGAAAGTCTCCGGATTGTTAACGTAGCATTTCGAACCGGCGAACCCCGATGACCGAAAAAGGGAAAACGCAGAATCACACTGCATTGCAATCAGTTTCCGAGCACGAAGACCTTAACGTCCTTATGCGGCGGAGGAGGGAAGAGCTTGAGGAGTTGAAGAAGCTCGGGGTGAATCCATACCCGCATGAATTCAATCGCACTGACTTCTCGAAAACAATCGTCGATTCGTTCAACGATGATGCACCACAGCGAACAGTCTCGGTGGCGGGTCGCATTGTCTCGCTGCGGCGAATGGGGAAAGCGTCGTTTTGCCACATTCAGGATTCTCACGGGAAAATACAGCTCTATCTCAAGAAAGACGACCTCGGCCGGATCTACGATGCCTTCAAGCTGATGGATATCGGCGATGTCATCGGAGTTTCGGGGTATGTATTTCGGACAAAGATGGGAGAGGTCTCCATTCATGCACAGAGTCTGACGTTGCTGGCGAAGTGCCTTCGTCCGCTGCCGGTAGTCAAAGAAAAAATCGATGAGACAGGAAACAAGGTTGTCTACGATCCGTTTTCCGACAAGGAGCTTCGGTATCGTCAACGCTATGTAGACCTCGCGGTCAACTCTGAAGTCAGGGATGTGTTCGTCAAGCGAGCAAAGATTGTCAGCGCAATGCGAAAATTCCTCGACCAGAGGAATTATCTTGAGGTGGAGACGCCGGTCTTGCAGCCCCTGTACGGAGGAGCGTCGGCGAGGCCGTTCAAGACACACCATAATGCGCTCGGTATCGATCTTTTTCTGCGCATCGCCGATGAACTGTATCTCAAGCGCCTCATTGTCGGCGGCTACGACGGCGTCTACGAAATCTCCAAGGATTTCCGTAACGAGGGGATGGATCGTCACCACAATCCCGAATTCACCATGCTCGAGCTGTACGTCGCTTACAAAGATTATCGCTGGATGATGGAGCTGACCGAGCAGATGATCCATGAGGTTGCCGTGGCCGTCGCAGGAAGCTCAGCTCTGCAGGTTGGGAGCAACACTATCGACTTTACGCTGCCCTGGAAGCGCATCTCCATGTTTGACGCGATCAAGGAGTATACCGGCCGGGATCTCCGCGGGAAATCAGAAGATGATCTCCTCAAAGCTGCGAAGGACGTCTCCGTCGAGCTGGAGTCGAATCTCGGCTCCGGCGCAATCATCGACGAGATCTTCAGTGTGCGCGTCCAGCCGTATCTGATCCAACCCACGTTTATCATCGATTATGCGCTCGAAATGTCGCCGCTTGCCAAGAAACACCGCAGCGAGCAAGGATTGGTGGAACGATTCGAGGCGTTCGCCAACGGCCAGGAGCTCTGCAACGCATTCACGGAGCTGAATGATCCCCTCGACCAGCGCACACGATTCGAAGAACAAATGAAACTCCGCGCCCTCGGTGATGAGCATGCGCAGGTGCTGGATGAAGATTTCCTTCGTGCGCTCGAATACGGCATGCCGCCCACGGCGGGCCTCGGCATCGGCATCGACCGTCTCACGATGCTGCTCACAGGGCAGCCTTCGATCCGAGATGTTATTTTCTTCCCCCAGATGAAGCCGGAGAAGTAACCACCTCCGACAAGGCTTCTCCTCCATGATGCTGCGTATGCGCACTCCATATTATCCCTCTTTCCTCATCGCTGCCATCATGCTTCTGTTAGGCCCGTGCGATGAATCCTTGCCAACGTACCGTGAGCCAGCCTCGGTATTTTCCACGAGCATCCGCGGCGATTATACGCTTTCGGTAATCGACAATTCGATGAAGGTGTATGTGACCGTTCGGAATGAATTCGATGAAACACTTCAGGGTCAAGCGAGCTTCCGCGGTAGTGTGGAAATTGTTTCTGCGCGAGATCCACAAGTGCGGAAGACCTTTCAGGTAAGCTCCCGCTCACTTGCCCGAGCCCCGGGGTACGATCCAGCAACGGGCAGATTGACATTCAATCCGCGTGATTCGCTGGTGTTCCTCTTCTCATGGAATCTGGTCGATGACCGTGGAGTCGATCTCCGTCGCGACTTTTTCCGCTACGTGAGAGATATGTCCTGTGAGAGCCGCTGTTTGGCATTTCCCGAACCCTGGATCCTCACTGCCAATCTGACTATCTTCGATCAACGTGGTAATACCACAGCTCAAGGAACGTATTCGCTTTGCTTCGTGAGCCAATGGATCAATCCACGCGATTGTCCGCCGATTTTACCTACTGACCCCTGTGATCCACAAAACCCGCCGCGCGGACAGGCGTGCACTCCATTTGCAGGACCGGATAATTAAGGAGAACACCGTGATTGAGAGGAGAACCTGTTTTCGCCTTGCTCGTTTCGTCGCTTTCATTTGCAGCCTTAATCCTGCTCTTGTTTCAGCGGGTATTACCGGCATCCTCGAGGGACGAGTCATCGACAAACAGACACGCGAGCCGCTTGTTGGAGTGAACATCATCGTCGTCGGATTGAATCAAGGAGCCAGCACGGACGCAGAAGGAAATTACCAGATCAAAAATGTGCGAGCCGGAGTGTACGATGTTCGGTTCAGCATCGTGGGATATAGGACCGTCATAATGAAGCAGGTGACGATTTTGCCCGACTTGCGCACACGTATCGACGTACAGATGGAAACGACGGTCATCGAGCTGGATGTGATCGAAGTTCGAGCAGAGCGGCCGCTGATTCAAACGGATCTGGCGGCGACGGCGTATTCCATCGGAGAGATCAAGCTGGAGAAGTTGCCGATCTCAGCGTTTAAGGATGTTCTCACACTTCAACCGGGAACGACGGTCGAAGGAAATGTTCGTGGCGGAAAGACGAATGAAGTAGTCTTTCTGGTCGATGGATTGCCGGTTCAAGACGTTGTGGGTGGAGGACTCGGTACAAGTATTCCGCGTAGCTCCATTAGCGGTTTGACGATCCACACAGGCGGCTTTGACGCGGAGTACGGCAACGCGCTCTCCGGCGTCGTGAATGTCATCACGAAGACGGGAGGGAGTCAACACAAGTTTGGCGTTCGGCTGGAACGTGACAATTGGTTACCCGAGGAAATCAACAAGCAAACAGATAAGGCGACAGAAGTGGAGGTCTTTGCCGGTGGACCGCTGATGCCGGAGAAATTGTCTTACTTCACGGCGAACACGTTCACCGCGCACGATACACGATGGTGGCAAGACTTTCAGCATTTCTTTCCTTCTCCCGTAAGCCAGGAGCTGACCGGTTTCGGGAAGGTCGAGTATCAAGCATCGACCGATGTTCGACTGACACTGCAAGGGATCTACTCACTCCGTAAATGGCACGATTACGAATTCAGTTGGCGTTTCAACCTGGACGGACTGGCTGTGCGTTCTCGTGATTCGTATCGACTTGCTCTCGTCCTTTCTCACACACTCTCGCAAAACTCGTTTTACACGCTCAGCCTTAGTCGCTATTTTCTTAGCTCACAGATTGGTACAGGGGCACAAGAAGACATATCCCTTCAACCGTACGAATACGATTTCTATCTCCAGTACATCCTCACTGGGAAAAGAAACTGGTGGGCTGATACGCGGCAGGTCATGTATACGCTTAAAGGCGAGTACACGACGCACATCAACAAGATGCACCTGCTCAGGCTGGGGGTCGAGGTCAACCAGTACGATATTAATTCGGAGGTAGTCAAGTATGAACCCCAAACGACCTATTTCGGCAAGCCCATCGTCGAAGCGCCGTTGTTGAATTACAGCAATGCCTACAACTATTCCCCGCGATCGGGGAGCGTTTTTATTCAAGATAAACTGGAGTTGGTGAAAGACGGCTCGAACATGAGCATCGGTCTTCGCTGGGACTTTCTCGACCCGACGGCAGAGCGGCCGATCGTAGAGTTCATCCCCACAAAGCCGAACGAGTATGAGCAACAAATCAAAGGGACTGCGCGGGCAACGATCAAACATCAATTCAGTCCTCGTGTCTCTTTCGCCGGACCCATCAGCCCCACGAGCTTTTTCTTTGTGAACTTCGGGCACTACTTCCAGTACCCGCTTTTTGATTACTTGTATTCTGGCATCAACCCAGCGCAATTACGGTCGGGTGCGAAGAATGTCCTCGCCGGCAATCCGGACCTTGAGCCGGAACGGACAGTGGCGTGGGAGATCGGTTTCAAGTACGGCCTCAGCGACAAGTTGGTTGCTTCGACTACCTATTTCAAGAAGAATACAAAGAACCAGATTGACGCGAAGACGTTGATTCCGTTCGATAGTAAGTCCGCCGGCGACTACGGATTTGCGTCGTACGTGAACAACGCGGAAGCTTATGCTTCAGGGATCGAATTCTTGCTCAGTCGCGAGCGGGATGAGAACCTTTCCGGCAGCATCTCGTACAGTTACATGCTCACGGAAGGCATCAGCGAATACGTCGACCAGCGGATCAATTACGCGCAGTGGGGGTTTCCACTAGCGGTGAAACCATTCCCCCTCAGTTGGGATCAGCGCCATACTATTAAAGCGGATGCTGATTTCAAGCTTCCGTGGGATATTCACTCGAACCTGGTTGTGCTCTACAATTCGCCTCGTCCGTATACCTACTTCCCCACGCGCGATGGCTTTCAACCCGTAGACACATCAAAATCGCTTGTTCCAAACAATGCCCGCATGCAGGATGTGATTTTCTTCAATGCAAAGCTCTCCAAACGGTTTACCTTTGGGAATCAGAATGAGTATGTCCTGACGCTGTATGCCGACGTCCGCAACATCATCAACCGGAAGAATGTTCGTTGGTACGATTCCAGCGGACGGATTGGAGGCGAGCTTGGCGACCCAAGTGCCTATTATGACCCACGGAGAACGCGTGTGGGCATGAAGTTTGAATTCTAAGTACTATTTGCGTCACTGCTCTTGAAAACAATCAACCTCATACTCGGCATCCACAACCACCAACCGATCGGCAATTTTGAATCTGTCTTTGAACAGTCATACAATCGCGCCTACCGGCCATTCATTGATCTCCTTGAACGTTTTCCGTCCATCAAACTGACCCAGCATTATTCGGGTATTCTGCTGGATTGGCTCAAGAGACGGCGCCCGGAATTTCTCCAGCAGATCAACAAGATGGTTCAGCGTGGACAGGTCGAGATGATGGGCGGAGCGTACTACGAAGCGATTCTTCCGATCATTCCCGATGCCGATAAACGTGCTCAGCTCGAAAAGCTGACACACGAGCTCCACTCATTGTTTGGAACGCGGCCTCACGGGATGTGGCTTGCAGAGCGAGTCTGGGAACAACACCTGACGAAATTCATCGCTGAAGCGGGCCTCCGGTTTGTCGCGGTCGACGATACACATTTTAAGTATGCAGGACTTTCGGAGTACGAGTTGCTGGGATACTATATGACCGAAGAGCAAGGACGAACACTGGCAATCTTTCCCATCAGCAAGAAGCTTCGGTACACGATTCCGTTCCGGCCTGTCTCCGATACGATCGAGTATCTCCGTGGGATGTCGACTGAGGAGGGTGACCGCGTCGTCGTGTACGCCGACGACGGGGAAAAATTTGGCGGTTGGCCGAAGACGTACGACCATGTATACGGCAATCTGTGGCTGGAGGATTTTTTCAAAGCACTCTCAGACAATCGGGAGTGGATTCGCATCCTGCATTTTTCCGAGGCCCTGGAGCGGCTTTCGCCAGTTGGTCGAATTTATCTCCCGAACGCTTCATACGCGGAGATGATGCAATGGGTGCTACGGCCACGGCATTTTGGGCAATACGAGGAGATTGAAGCAGACCTGAAAAAACAGGGCAGATGGGAACGCTATGAGCCGTTCTTCAAAGGCGGTTTCTGGCGAAATTTCTCGGTGAAATATCCCGAAATCAACACGATGCACAAGAAAATGTTGCGGGTGTCTGAACGGGCAAGGAGGGTAGCGCTCGACAAGAAATCGAACCGCAAGAAACTGCAAGACGTGTTCGAACATCTTTGGGCCGCACAGTGTAACGATCCATACTGGCATGGAGTCTTTGGCGGATTCTACCTGCCTGTTCTTCGCTATCCGATTTTTCAGAATCTCATCGCGGCCGAACGCAAGCTTGATACTATCGAAAAGCGAAAATCGGTGAATATCGAACTTACCGACTTCGATGCGGATGGGAAGAAGGAAGTTATCGTCGAGACGCCTACGATCAGTTGCTACATCAAACCCGACCACGGCGGTTCGGTGTTTGAGCTTGATTTTAAGTCGATTTCCCTTAACTTATTGGACATAGTCTCACGTCGCGAGGAAGGCTATCACAAGAAATTAGCACAAGCATCGGGTCAGCAGTCCTCTAATGACAGTGCGGAGAGCATACACGATATTGTCCTGACCAAAGAAGAAGGGCTTGAGCACTATCTCCACTACGATTGGTACCGTCATGGAAGCTTGATCGACCATTTCTTCGGTGCTGCGGCAAGTGTTGAAAGCGTTCAAGCGTGCTCGTACCAGGAGTTGGGAGATTTTGTCAACCAGCCGTACGACGTCAAAGTCAGAAGAAAGGCTGCGAGTGATGCGGTTGAGCTTGTGCGACGAGGCGCGGTATGGCAAGGTGAGATTCGTCACGGTATCGAAGTCGGGAAAACCTTAAGCTTTCGCCCGAAAGAGTCGACGATCGAGATTGATTACACGATCAAGAACCACGAACCGCGAGCCATCGATCTCTGGTTTGGTATCGAGTTCAACGTGGGTCTACAGGCAGGAGACGCACCGGATCGATATTATTATGCGGATGATGTAACGATCCCCGAGAGGAATCTACGAAGTAGGGGCGAGTTGGCCGTCTTACAGGCGCTCGGGTTACGTGATGAATGGCTGGGAGTTGACGTCCGAATTGAAGTGGAAAGGCCCGCAACGTTTTGGCGTTTTCCTATAGAAACAATCTCTCTTTCTGAGGAGGGATTTGAACGGATCTTTCAGAGTTCAGTTGTTATTCCTCATTGGCGATTTCGTCTTGAAAAAGAATGGCGCGTGAAACTTGTGCATCGTTTTTCTCGTCTGGAGAAGAGAAGATAGCATTCAAGACCACATTACTAGCGGAAGGATGTAGAGAATGAAACGACGATTTTCAGTCTGGACTGTAGCAGCACTGATGATGGTGGGCGTGTTTGCCGGGATGGAGATCAAACAGCTCATCTCGGGCGATACGGTGTACGACCAATTGAACAAGCTGAAGGATGTTCTGAGCTTCACCGAGAAATACTACGTCGAAGAGACAGACCTGAAGAAGCTCACAGAGTCGGCAATTTCCGGGATGCTCAATACGCTTGACCCGCATTCTGTTTACATCCCCGCGAAGGCTTTTGAGCGCGTGACGGAAGAATTCCGAGGAAAGTTTGAAGGAATTGGGATTTCATTTCGAGTGTTGAATGACACCATTACAGTTATTGAGACAATCGGTGGCGGACCGTCGGCACGATTAGGGATTCTCGCCAACGACCGCATAATCAAAATCAATGACACGCTTGCGGTAGGGTATAAGGACGAAATGGTAACGTCTCGATTGCGCGGTCCCAAAGGGAGCAAGGTGACGGTGACGATCTTACGTCCTGGTGTGAAAGAGCCGATGGTGTATGAAATCATACGCGATGAGATTTCGCTCGTGAGCGTGACGGCAGCATTCATGTATAATAGCGATGTAGGATACCTGAGTGTAGACAAGTTCAACGAGCAGACGTACAACGAAATGCAACGCGCGCTGGCGAAATTGAAAGAGCAAGGAATGAAACGCCTCGTGCTCGATTTGCGTTGGAACCCCGGCGGTTACTTAGAGCAAGCGTTTCAAATGGCCGATCTCTTCCTCGATGGCGGCACGCGCGACAATCCGAAGAAAATCGTTTACACAAAGGCACGTCGTCCCGAGTATGAAGAAGCGTACTTTGCGAAAACTGGCGACGCGTATGAAAAACTTCCGTTGATTGTTTTGGTGAACAACGGGGCTGCAAGCGCCAGTGAGATTGTCGCGGGATCGATCCAGGATTGGGATCGTGGACTCATTGTGGGTGAAACGACATTCGGTAAAGGCCTGGTGCAACGCCAATGGCGATTGGCGGACGGCTCGGCGTTGCGGTTGACGATCGCCCGGTATTACACGCCGAGTGGACGGTTGATTCAGCGCTCATATGAGGGGAAAGAAAAGGAGCAGTACGTGCGCGAAGCGCTCGACCGGAACGAGCGCGAGGGCGAAAACCTTGAACATAAATCCGAAAGCGATTCCGGCCGGCCTGTGTTTAAGACGAACGCGGGACGAGTGGTATATGGCGGCGGCGGTATTACACCGGATTATATCGTCAAGCCGAACGCTGTTACGTCGTTAACGGAAAACATCTGGCGGCGGGATCTCTTCTTCCAATTCATCAAGGATTATCTGGATTCGCAGGGCCAAAGAATCCATGCGACATACGGCAAAGACCTGCTCTCCTTCAAAACATCCTTTCAGGTCAGCGATGAAATGATGGCAGAGTTTCGTTCCTTCGTCGCTAAAAGGAATATCACTGTTGAGGAGAAGGATTATCAAAAAGATTTTTCCTTGCTGAAAACGCGGCTCAAGGCGGAAATAGCCAAACGACTCTGGAACAACGAAGGGTTTGCAAAGATCATGCTGGACAATGATGCTCAGTTCCAGAAAGCTGTCGCTATGTTCCCTGAGGCAGAGAAAATCGCACGGTTGAATTAAGACTTCCAGCGCCGGTGCTCCCAATTACCAGAGCAATACCTCCGGGTTTTTTTCTTCTACTGGCTATTCTGTGGGTTGTTCTATCATCGCCGGATACGCTTACCTCAGCACCGACAGAGCTCAAGAGTCAAGACTCGATCCTTCAAGTAGGCGAAGAGTTGCAGTACAAGGTCAGTTATTCTATCTTCACACTCGGGAGGATTCGAGTTCGCATCTCCGGGCAGGATCAACGGAATGGACGCCCGGTATATAAAGCTCAAGCATTCATCGATTCAGCGCCCGGCCTCCCGTTTGTCAATCTTCATGTGATCTTTGAGAGCGAATTCGACGAAGAGGTTTATTCGTACACGTGGGTAAGCAAGGATAGCAGCAAGAAAGAAACGTCGTACCTCTCCTATTTCTTTGATTATGATAATAATTGGGTGCTCGTCGAGAGAAGCGTGCAAAAGGTTGGGGCGGCTCGTGTGGTCGAGAAGGTCGACACCATTCAGGTAACCGACAAATCTCAGGATGGACTTTCGCTGTTTTACTTTGCGCGCAAAAACCTCCATCAAAAGGCACAGGTGAATGTCCCCACAGTGATTGGAAACGAGTCCGTTAATACGTTTATCAACTATCTGAATCAGAGGACGTCGGTAGAAATCGATGCGTTGGAAGACCAGCCGATCGATGTGATCGAATTCAACGGACGGGCAGATTATTCCGGGATCTTCGGCTTAACAGGCGCATTTCAGGGATGGTTTAGCAACGATGAGTCGCGAGTACCTATTGTGGCGCGAATGAAAGTCATCCTCGGAAGCATTTACATCGAGCTCGAGAAATGGAATCGCCCAGGCTGGCGACCGCCGAAATTCGAAAAGGCAGGGGAACGGTGATTCTGCCCTTTCAAGGTATTTCCCCGAAAATCCATCAATCGGTTTTTGTGGCGGAAGGAGCGCAGATTATCGGCGATGTTGAAATCGGACGGGACTCTAGCGTCTGGTTTAATGCGGTCATTCGTGGCGACGTTCATTATATTCGGATTGGAGAGCGGACGAATATTCAGGACAATTGCACTCTCCATGTTACGCATCAAAAACACGCTTTGGTTATTGGGTCGAATGTGACCGTCGGCCACGGGGCGATTCTCCATGGCGCAACGGTGGGCGATTGTTGTCTGATCGGCATGGGAGCGCGAGTCCTGGATAACTCGAAGATTGGATCGCACACTCTCGTTGCGGCAGGTGCATTAGTGCTGGAGAATTCTGAGGTACCGGAAGGGACGTTGGTTGCAGGGGTGCCAGCACGAGTGCGGCGGGAACTGACCACGGAGGAACGGCAGCAGCTTGAACAGGCTGCCCAAAACTACATCAACTATGTTCAGCAGTATCGCACAGACGGCTGACGGGGGGAAGCATGAAACTCAAATTCTGGGGCGTGCGAGGCTCCATTCCGACGCCCGGTAAGCACACCGTACGCTATGGGGGAAATACACCGAGTCTCGAGTTACGGCTCGACAATGATGAGCTCATCATCTTTGACGCGGGGACTGGCATTCGAAGCTTTGGCGACCACCTGATCGAGAACGGCGAATCGATCAGCGCGCACCTGTTCATTACCCATCCACATTGGGACCACATCCAGGGATTTCCGTTCTTTAAACCTGCGTTCATCGCCGGGAATGAGCTGACCATCGTAGGCACGGAGCGTCCCGAAAAGAAGCTCAACGAGATTATTGCCGACCAGATGAACAAGATCTATTTCCCTGTCCAGCTCCATGAACTCAATGCCAAGATCAAATTCCTCCCGATCGGTGAAGGCAATGAAATCAAAGTCTTCGACGCGACGGTGAAAACCATGTACGTCAACCATCCCGGTTTTACCGTCGGCTATCGATTGGAGTACAAAGGAAAAATCTTTGTCTACATCAGCGATAACGAGCCCTATGACCGCAAAGCAGCAAAGCGACTGACGAACTTTGAAGAAATCGTGAAGGACAAGTATGAGATGGGAAATGCGGACCCGAACCAGCGTGTCTTTGATTTCTGTCGTGATGCCGATGTGCTGATTCATGACGCGACCTACACACCCGAGGAGTACATCGATCGCGTTGGCTGGGGACACACACACTACCTGTTCACATTGCGAATTGCAACTGAGGCGAACGTGAAGCGCCTCTACCTCTTCCATCACGATCAGAATCATACCGACGATAAAGTGGACGAAATCCTCAAGAAGTGTAAGAAAGAAGTCAAAAGTCGGGGCTACAGGTTTGAGTGCGAAGCCGCTATCGAGAACGCTGAAGTGGCCGTCTGACTTGACAATCGTGCTCACCATCGTTATATTGTATCAGCGTGAAGAAGGAGAAGCGTAGAAGGTGGGCTTCGCTTCCAGTTTCGTGAGGGTACAATCATAGGTTCTCACAGGCACATTATTTCTCTGGAGGAATTCCAAGGCGATCGAAACACAGTGCACATCGAACCATCATCTTCTCCGGTTGATCCCCGATTGCCAGCCATGCAACGATTATGCACGGCAGTTCGGGGTTTTCGTTTGTTATGACAGCAGGTTAGAGGGAACGTATGCCCTTCCACTTTAAGAGCGACGATCTACAGAAGATTTCCCAGATTCTTGGAACTCCCGCCAAGCACAAAGGCAACAATTACCGTTTTGAAATAGAAAACAGAGAGAACGCAAGAAAACTCGCGCTGGAAATCTATCCCGATATTCAAATAGGTCACACCACGGGGAACTTGATTTCAGTCTATGCGCCGACAGCGCATCTCCAACTTCATTTTTGCACGGGATATGTCGTCAGCGAAATGCTTGGTGAGGTAACCTTTGTCGGTGAGCAGGGAGGAAAACTTTCTGGCTTGATTATCGAAAGAGAAGGCGGCTGTTCCTTATATGCCAATGTCGACCGTTCGATTCTTTCCGGTGACTTTACCACGCTTGGTCCTGAAGTAATGCTCTCCGGCATCGCGTTGTCGTTGACCGAAACGGTTCTACCGCTACCGGCCGAATCAGTTGAAGAAACGGTCGGTGTTGCACTCCGAAGCAGAAGTTCGAAGAAAAGCGTCACAGTTGCCAAACAATCTGCGATGACGAATGCCAAAAGGAAAGCAAAAGGGAAGCGACGGCGAAGAGGATAAGGAGATGATTGACGTCAGTAATCATCATCCCAAGAGACGTTTTTCAAAACGGGAAACTCAACGTGTCGTAGGAGATGTTATTAGAACAGAATATCAAAAAGCTCTTTCATGTTCTGTGGTGTTCGTCAATAGTCGTTTTATTCGGACGGTCAACCGGCGATTTCTCGGGCACGATTACGTGACCGATGTTATTAGTTTTTCGCTCGAAGACGGATATGGAGTTGACGCGGAGTTGTACGTGAACCTCGACAGGGCGCGAAGCCAGGCGACACAGTTTCAAGCAAGTTTTACGGAAGAAGTTCGGAGGTTACTGATCCACGGAGCATTGCACTTGGTAGGATACAAGGACAATACGAAGAACGATCGCGAGCACATGCGTAGACGGGAAGACTATTATCTGGCTCGTCTCATAAAATAAGGGTCACACCATGCACGAACGCATTGTGGAAATTCTGATGTTCCTAATCAGCGAGCTGAAGTCCAACAAGCAGCTCAACGATATCGATGTCTCTTTCTTGAACAAGAGCGGATATACACACAGTGAGATTTCGACGGCTTTTTCGTGGCTGTTTGAGCGCATGTCGATAGGTCAGCAAGTAGTTTCCCCCAACGCTCAGGCCGAGACATCGTTTCGTTTCTTGAACGAGGCCGAAAAGATGGTTGTTAACCCCGAAGCTTATGGTTACTTACTTCAATGCCGTGAAATGGGGTTGCTAAGAAACAGTGATGTCGAGGTCATTATCGACCGTCTCATGGCTGCAGGTTTTTCCAATATCGGGATCCCGGAAATGAAGTCGTTCGTCGTCGGGATTCTGTTCGATCCCAATAACCCCACATCTTTGGGCGGCCAAATTACCCTCGAAAGCGACGATACCATACACTAGGGAGCTCATTCTACAGGTTTCATGGAAAAGTCCTTTATTATAGTCGAATCGCCGTCAAAAGCGAAGACGATCAATAAGTACCTCGGCAAAAACTTTGTCGTCGAGGCGTCGGTAGGGCACATCAAGAACCTCCCCAAGAGCAAGCTTGGGGTGGATGTGGATGACTCTTTTGAGGTAGTCTATGAGACTATCGAAGGAAAGAACGAGGTGATTGATAAGCTCCGCGCTCAGGCCAAGAAAGCGAAGGCGGTCTTTATCGCAACCGATCCTGACCGAGAAGGGGAGGCGATCGCTGCACATATCGCCGAAGAAATCAAGAGCGTCAACAAGAACATCAAGCGCGTTCTGTTTCACGAGATCACGGAGTCCGGGATCAAGGAGGCAATGGCCCGGCCGCGTCACATTAACAAGAATCTCGTGAAATCGCAGCAAGCCCGCCGTGCCATGGACCGTCTTGTCGGATACAAGATCAGCCCGTTCGTCTGGAAGACGATGTACTACGGACTTTCCGCCGGTCGTGTTCAATCTGTCGCCCTGCGACTGATTTGCGAGCGCGAGGAAGCAATCGGGTCGTTTGTTCCCCAAGAGTACTGGTCGATCACCGGAGAATTTCGCGCCGGAACGAATGATCCATTTCTCGCGAAGCTCGCAAAAGTTGCAGGCGACGACCCGAACATCCCGGACGAGACGGCGATGCGAGGTTATCTCAACGATATCCGTAAGCAGCAGTTTGAGATTTCCGGCGTCGACCGGAAGCCCGTAAAACGGAATCCACCGGCTCCGTTCATCACCAGCACGCTCCAACAAGAAGCGGCGCGTCGCCTTCGGCTTTCGGCGAAGCGTACGATGATGCTGGCACAGAAGCTGTACGAAGGCGTCGAGTTGGGTGAGGAAGGGCTGACCGGTTTGATCACCTACATGCGCACGGATTCGACACGTCTAAGTGAAGAAGCAGTTTCCCACGTGCGAGAGTACATTTATTCGAATTACGGGAAAGAGTATCTTCCGAAAGAGCCGCAGCTCTTCAAGAAAGGCAAAGCTTCGCAAGACGCGCATGAGGCAATCCGCCCGACATCGATCAAGTTTACACCGAAGTTTGTCAAGAAATTCCTCGACAAGGATCTCTACGCGCTGTACGAGCTCATCTGGAACCGATTCGTGTCCTGTCAGATGTCGGCCGCGCAGTTTGAGCAGTATACGGTCGAAGTGAAAGGCGGCGACTATCTATTCCGCGCCACGGACCAAGTCTCTCTCTTCCGAGGATTCTTGCAGGTCTATGACGACATGGTCGAAGAGAATGGAACTGACAAAGACGATGTGGATCCGACCTCCAAGCTTCCCCAGAATCTCGTTGTCGGTCAAGCGTCACAGTTGACGGATTTGATTCCACGACAACACTTCACGAAGCCTCCTGCGCGCTACTCGGAAGCGACGTTGGTGAAAGAGCTCGAGTCGCTCGGCATTGGAAGGCCGAGCACCTACGCGCTCATTGTCAGCACGGTAATCGACCGAAAGTATGTCGAACAAAAGGAGCGGAAGCTTTACGCTACCGACCTCGGCCTGCAGGTCAACAAGCTGCTTGTTGAATACTTCCCCGATATTTTTAACGTGAAATTCACGGCTCAAATGGAAGAAGAGCTTGACACGATCGCATCCGGGAAAAAGACGTACGTGGACGTGTTGAAGGATTTCTACGATCCGTTCCAGCATGCGTTGGAAAAAGTCGAGAAAAAGGCTCCCACCATCAAGAAGTCGCTTCAAGAAAAGACCGACGAGCTCTGCGTTGCCTGTGGCAGGCCACTGGTGATCAAATGGGGACGCAATGGGCGATTTATGGCTTGCTCAGGCTACCCGGAATGCAAAATTACCAAACCTCTTGCCGAAGACCAGGAAAAGCATCAACATCTGGCCGGCATCAAATGTGAAGTGTGCGGCAACGAAATGGTGGTAAAAGCCGGAAAGTTTGGGACCTTTTTGGGATGCTCGAATTACCCGTCGTGCAAGAACACCAAGCCGATCACCATGGGCATCAAATGTCCCAAATGCAAGACGGGCGATCTCATCGAGCGCAAGACGAAGAAAGGGCGGAGGACATTCTACGGCTGCTCGCGGTATCCTGACTGTGATTTTGCATCGTGGGATAAGCCCGTCAATGAAGTTTGCACGAATTGCGGTAATTCGTACTTGTTGCAGAAGTACTCTCAGGCGAAAGGCGAGTATTTGAAGTGCCGAGAGTGTAAGGAGGAATTTGTGCGTGAAGAAGTTGCTGCTACCGCCTGACACTTGAAATTCCCCAAGACCATTTTTGAGTGATTATCACCGGTGTTTAACCATCTTCGCTCATACTTGGAGTACCTTGAAGAAGAGCGAGGGTATTCCAGACACACCGTCCTTGCCTACCAAAACGACCTGACACAGTTTCTTCAGTTCTTAGAGAAAAGAAAGTTAACTTCGCTCGAGAAGGTAAGGAAGGAGACGCTGCGGCTTTATCTGGGGAGTTGTTTGGAACAGGGATTCACGAAAAAGAGTATCGCGCGAAAAGTTGCCAGTCTCCGTTCGTTCTACAAGTTTCTTCACCGCAGGAACATTCTTCGGACGAATCCCGCACTCACCCTTGTCTCCCCGAAGGTCGAGCGACACTTGCCAACCTACCTCGATGAAAGAACCATGATGCGGGCCGTGGAATCCCCGGAGTTGACGCAAGAGGATGGCCAGCGCGACGCTGCAATCCTGGAGCTGTTTTATAGTACTGGTATACGGCTCAGTGAGCTGGTCGGATTGAATGTCGACGACGTTGATTTTGCGCAAAACACTCTTAAGGTACACGGTAAGGGAAATAAGGAGAGAATCATCCCGATCGGTCGAAAGGCGTCCGAGGCGCTTCACCGATATCAGAGCGCAACGGAGAAAGAGAGCAGTCCTTCCCCCGACAAACATCGTCCTCTTTTTGTATCGAGGCGCGGCGACAGGATCTATCCTGTCGCAGTGGGCAGGATTGTGAGAAGGTACCTAGACCGGGTATCCGAGGTTGAGAAAAAAAGTCCGCACGTAATTCGGCATTCGTTCGCGACTCATTTGCTGAATCGGGGGGCTGATCTTGCAGCAGTCAAAGAGCTGTTGGGTCACGAAAGCCTATCGACAACACAAATCTACACTCATGTTTCAACCGAACGAATGAAGAAGGTGTATCGTCAATCTCATCCTAAAGCGGAATAGTTTTGCGAGAACCATGAATGGGAAGGAAGTTCAGCTATGCGCATTACCGTTACGTCAAGACATTTTAGAGCACATGATACTCTCGTTGAGTACGCCACACACGGTGCAATGAAACTCGAACGGTATTATGACGGCATCCTGAAATGTGAAGTGATCCTGAAGTTTGAGAAACCTCGTAATAGCGACAAAATCGCAGAGGTGATTGTTTCAGTCTACGGAACGAAACTGGCCAGTATCTCCCGGACGAATGACTTCTTGAAATCCATCGATGCTGCGGTCGAAAAAGTATTGGTACAGTTGAAAAAGTACAAGGCAAAGCTTCATGCAAAAGACCGGAAAATCGTCAGGAAAGTGCGGGCAAAAGATCTGTAAGCTTCTCACGTGAAACTCGATGACAATGGAAAATCTCAAGGAAACGCGGCGCAAGAGCATTACCGTCGGCTCTCTGTATGAGTCAAACAAGGAACGCCTGAAGCTGCGGGCGATGAACGGAGAGGCTGGGTTCGAAAAAGAAATTCGGGACAAGAACATTCACCGCCCGGGTCTTGCCCTCGCCGGTTACGTTGAACTTTTTACTTACGACCGAGTTCAAGTCTTTGGCAATACCGAGATTCGGTACCTTCAGCACTTGACCCTCGCCGACCGCGAAAGAGCGTTTGAGAGAATCTTTCAGTTTGACATCCCGTGTGTCGTGATCACGAATAACAATAGTATCGATGACGAGCTGATTCGGGTTGCAACGAAGAAAGGGGTGACAATATTCCAGTCGCCGGTAGAGACGACGAAATTCGTCTATTTTATCAGTGATTATCTCGACGATCAATTCTCGCCGCAAACTGTCGTCCACGGCTCCTTTATCGATGTGTACGGAATCGGTGTCATGCTGGTAGGGCGTTCGGGAATCGGGAAAAGCGAAATTGCGCTCGATTTAATCGAGCGTGGGCATCGCCTCGTTGCAGACGATGTGGTGATGATTGCGCGCAAAGGCGAGGGGATTTTGATGGGCGCGGGTTCGGATGTCGTAAAACATTTCATGGAGATTCGCGGTCTCGGGTTGGTCGACGTGCGAGCGATTTTCGGCATACGGGCGATTCGCTTCCAGAAACGTGTCGAGGTCGTCGTTGAGTTGGAAGATTGGAGGCAAGATGCCGAGTATACGCGCACGGGTCTTGACCATGAGAATATCAAGATCCTCGGTGTCGAAATTCCTCACGTCCGGTTGCCAATCTTCCCAGGTAAGAACGTCACCGTCATTACCGAAGTCATTGCGCTCGATTACCTCCTCAAGCATTACGGTTATGATGCGGCTATGGAGTTTTCTAAACATCTTGATGCTGCAATTTCAGAAAAAACAAAGGGAAAACGCGCCATCGATTATTTTGAGCACGATTTCGAATAACCGCGGGAAATCCTTGACAAAACCTCAAATATTTCCTATTTTCGCTCAGCGTTTTTACAGCCCAGGGAACGTTCGGCGGTTCTTCTCGTCAAAGAAGTAATTCATTCATCGCATATGGGAAAACTCAGGCTCTATTATTTTTCTCCCGAGAAGTTAGACTTTGTCGATGCAAGAGGTGCGAAGACAAAGATCGCAGCATTGACGCTCGTTGTCTGTGCAATTGTTGTTGCTCTCTTGTTCGAGTTCAATCAGTACTTTGATGATGTCTTAGGACTTGGGATCAATCGAACGACAGCATTGTATTCCGAGAATGCGATGTTGAAGAAGCAGATTCGTACGGTAACAGCCCGGTTGGAAGGCTTGGAGAAACAACTGACAAGCCTCAATGAACGAGGAAACGAGCTGCGCCTCCTTGTCGACCTCCCCAGAATTGACGATGATACACGTAAAGTGGGCATCGGCGGAACGGATGAGAGGTTGTACTACAGCGGTTCGATGGATGTAGATGAGCAACTGCGGCAGGTGAACTCGTTGCTCGGGCGCGCCGAACGAGAACTCCAACTCCAGCACAGCAGCTACAGCGAAGTCACGCGAAAGTACGAAGATAATCGAGTTCGCTTTGCTCACCTACCCGCCATCAAGCCGATGGAGGGATTTCTTTCCAGTGGCTTTGGTCTTCGTTGGCATCCCATCTTCGGCGTTCGCAGGTCCCATGAAGGGATTGATATCGTCAATGACCGGGGCACGCCGATTTATGCCGCAGCCAATGGTCTGGTGGAGGTTGCCGGCCGAAATCTGGGCGGGTACGGCAATATGGTCATGGTCGACCACGGCTACGGTTACACAACCGTCTATGGACATTTAAGCAAAGTCGTTGCGCGGGAAGGTCAACAAGTCAAACGGGGTGATCTGATCGGCCTGTGCGGAGAAACCGGTATTGCCACAAATTCCCACCTGCATTATGAAGTCCGCTTAAACGGCGTACAACAGAATCCCCGCGACTATTTTTTCGACGATTTCAATTATGTTGAATCGATTAGGAACGAATCCACTGGCGGAAAGCAAGACTAACAATCCAACAAGAAGGAGTTTCACACTATGGTGGAGCTGGAGAGGAATACGTGGAAGGAGAGACCTATGATTTGGACACTCGAGCTAGCATCGTATTTAGATGATGCTCCCTGGCCTGCTACAAAGGAGGAACTCATTGATTATGCCGTACGAACGGGAGCTCCCATGCAGGTCCTCAACAATCTCGAGGAGCTTGAGGAGAGCGACGAGCTGTATGAGAGCATAGAAGAAATCTGGCCCGACCATCCCTCGGACGAGGATTTCTTTTTTGAGGACGATAAAGAATATTAAGCGTTGAGTACATCCTCAACGAGTAGTCTTTCGGAGCGACCACTCATATCCCGCCTACACCTGGCGGGTTTTTTTTTAAACGCATGAAACGTTGGCAATTGTACCTGGGTCTGTTGTGCCTCGTGATGACGCTGCAGTCGTTTGCGCAAGAGTCACCACGCGAGTACGAGGTGGACCGCATTCTCTTCCGTGGTAACGAGACGCTCGACCGCGACGAATTGAAGGCCGTGTTGCAGACCCGCGAAACACCGAGCTGGCTCTGGAAGACACTCTACAAGATCAGCGAGAAGATCGGCGAGAAGGCAGAGTACCTCGACCTTGTTGTGTTTTCGACCGACTTGCTGCTTCTGAAAAACTATTACCTGGACAATGGTTTTTTCCATGCGAGGATCGATACATCGTTTGTTTTTGACAGTTCGACTAAAAGAGTCGGCATTACATTCCGAATTCAGGAAGGGCCGCGATCCGTCATCGACACCGTCCGCTATGTGGGACTGGAGAATCTTCCTGGCGATCTTGTGCAAGAGTTGGAAACGAAGCGTGTGGTACACGTTGGCGATCCTTTCGTGAAACAACACATTGCAGAAGAAGCGCGACGCATTTTTACGGCATTTTTGAATTACGGATATCTGAACGCTCGCATTGCTACGCCGGAAGCGATTCGGTTTACTTCGACGAATAACATCAAACTTGGTTTCGCAATGAGGCCAGGGGATCGTTACCAGGTTGGTCCGATCAGCATTGAACAGGATTCAACCGTCGCGGAGCGAGTCAACGAAGAGGTCATTCTGCGCCACATCGATTTTTCCCAGGGGGATTATTACAGCGAGGCGAAAAAGTTTGATAGCGAGAGAAATCTCAGCCGACTTGGTGTTTTTGAGCGCGTTCAGATTGATCGACAGATTCCTGATACAAGCGTTCAACTTCCTATCCACATTATGGTTCGACCCCGGTCGTTTCAAGAGTTAACTCCGGAATTTGGCGTTAACGATGAAAAGAATGCATTCAATATCCAATTCGGCATCGGCTATAGCAATAGGAATTTCCTCGGTGGAGCGCGTAACCTGTCCACACGTCTTCGGGTCAGCATCCAGTCAATCCAGGATGTGAATTTTTCTCGCGTCTTCGGCAGTAATGGTCTACGCGATACGACCGTCATCTCCACCGCAGAATTGACCACGCAGATGATTCAGCCATTTTTTATCACGAACAAAGTGAGCCTCATCTGGACCATCTCTGCGCTGCTGGAAAAACAGAAATACTACTTTTTGCCAATCCTCCGGAACCGTATCGGCTTTACATATCAGCAAGCAGCGTACACTCGAATCTTTCTCGATTGGAATCTCGAGCGTGTGAGTTTTTCCAGCGTCGTCTCCGATATTGACAGCTCAAATCTCTCTCGCTTAACACTCGACCGCCGGCCACAGTTCAACTCGATCATTACGGTTACGATGCAACGTGATAAACGGAACGACATCTTTTCGCCTTCCGATGGCTTCTTCCACTCGGGGACACTCGAGGAAGCGGGGTTTCTGCCCTCGATTACCGGCAGCCTGTTCGGGTCGGAATTACCGTATTCAAAATACTGGAAACTCTCAGGAGTGGGGCAATGGTATTGGGATCCCGGAAAGGAACGGAAACTGATCTGGGCGTTTCGTGCAAGGGGCGGCTTTGCTCAGTTGTACGGTAACTCCCCTGCCGAGGTGCCGTTTACGCGGAGATTCTTTGCGGGGGGAAGCGGCAGCGTTCGTGGATGGAGAGCCCGAGACTTAGGAGCAGTTCCTCTGCCGAGTGAAGGCGGAACCGCGCTCCTCGAAGCGAATCTGGAAGCGCGGTGGCACCTTTTCAAGAATTTCGGGCGCCTCTGGTTTCTTGAACTCCCAAAGCTTTCGCTGGTCTTCTTTTACGACGCGGGCAATGTCTGGACGAAACTCGAACGCATGAGAACGAGTGAAATTGCCATGGCGACGGGATTCGGCATTCGTTTCGATACGATCGCCGGGCCGCTCCGCATCGATTTTGGTTTTAGAACCTTTGATCCATTTGCTCCAGCAGGGCAGCGATGGATCATGCAGAAACGATTTTTCCCGGAAACGTTTTCCAACGGCGTGCTCCACTTCGGCGTGGGACACGCATTTTAGACAATGGGCTGGAATCGCGTCATAGGGCAACGACGGGTCAAAGAACTTCTTCGCCGCACGCTGAAGAGTGGTCAGGTTGCGCACGCGTATTTGTTTTACGGGCCCGACGGGGTTGGGAAGGACGCCATGGCAATTGAGTTCGCCCGCACGTTGAATTGTTTGACAAAGTCTGACGAAGCATGCGATCGGTGTGCGAGCTGCAAGAAAGTGAATTCGCTCCAGCATCCGAACATTCAGCTGATTCATGCTCTGCCGGTTGGGAAAACAGAAGAAAAAGGCGATAACCCTGTCACTGTACTCTCTGAAGAACAGGTCGAAGCAGTACAAGAACAACTGCGACGAAAGGCGGAACAGCCATATCATCGAGTCTCGATACCGAAAGCGACATTCATCAAGATCAACAGCATACGCGAGATCAAACGTCAGTCCGCAATGTCGATGTTTGAAGAAGGAAAGAAGGTCTACATTATCACTCATGCCGACGAGATGAATCTTGAAGCGAGCAATTCGCTGCTCAAGACGTTGGAAGAGCCGACGCCGAATACCGTTCTGATTCTTACCACAGCGGTCCGAGACAAGCTTCTCCCAACAATCATTTCGCGTTGCCGGCTTGTCCAGTTTGACCCTGTGGAAGAATCCGACATTCGAAACGACCTGGCCGCGCGGGAAGGCGTCGAACACGAGCAGGCTGCCCTCGTTGCGAAACTCTCCGAAGGGAATTATGCGCGAGCGGTGGAATTGCTTTCTGTCGATATCAAGGCGGAACGCGAAGAGATTGTGCAATTTGTGCGCGCAGCGTTAAGCGCGCGTCCCTCGATGGTGTTTGCGGAAACAGAAAAACTCGGCGCGGGTTCCGACCGGAATTCACTCGAACGGTCGTTGCGGATGCTTCAAGTCTGGTTACGCGAAGCACTTGTTCTGCGCGAGCGCGGTTCCATCGACCGTGGACAGGAGTATGAAGACGTTCGACGGTTCATCGAGCGTTTTCCTCACGCGAATCTTCCCGCGGCGCTCGAAAGCGTCGAGACCAGCATTGCCCTTCTTGGTAAAAATGTCTACCTTCCACTCATCCTAACAAACCTTGCGCTGGATTTGAAGAAGTTCAGCACGACCGAGTCTTCTCGTTCATAAATCATGCTCAAACGAGTTCTTGTTACAGCCGCCCTTCCCTATGCCAACGGGCTCATTCATTTAGGCCATTGTGCGGGCGCTTATCTTCCTGCAGATATCTATGTTCGCTATCAACGACTCAAGAAACGCGATGTCTTGTTCATCTGCGGGTCGGACGAGCACGGCGTCGCGATTACCGTGACGGCGGAGAAAGAAAAAATCACTCCGCAGGCGGTCGTCGACCGATACCACCCGCTCCAGAAGGCGGCGTTTGAGAAGTTCGGCATGAGTTTCGACAACTATTCTCGTACGTCACTCCCAATTCACCACAAGACGGCTCAGGAGTTCTTTTCCGAGTTTCACAGGAACGGTGTGTTAAAGGAGAAAGAAGAGCAACAGCTTTTTTGCGAGAAGGACAAGATGTTCCTCGCAGACCGTTATGTGGAAGGGACCTGTCCGAATTGCAAGTACACTCAGTCTCGTGGCGACCAGTGTGAGAATTGTGGCACGTGGCTCAATCAAATCGACCTCATCGACCCAACGTGCAAGATTTGCGGAACGACGCCCGTTGTGCGAAGCACGAGGCACTGGTATTTTCCCCTGGGCACGTATCAACAGCGGCTTGAGAAGTATATCCACGAACGGTCGGCGCGAGACGGTTGGAAGCAAAATGTCCTTCGCTACTGTGAGGGCTGGTTCAAGGATGGGCTGGAAGATCGTGCTGTGACGCGCGATCTGAGCTGGGGTGTGCCGGTGCCAGTGAAGGGATATGAGCACAAAGTAATCTATGTCTGGTTTGATGCGGTGCTCGGTTACATTTCTTCAACGAAAGAGTGGGCCCAACAGCAGGGACAACCGGACCGGTGGAAGGAATACTGGCAAGAGCCGGACACAAAATATGTTGCCTTCATCGGGAAAGACAACGTCGTGTTTCATTGCATCGTTTTTCCCGCAATGCTCATGGCGTGGAATGACGGCGGAAAAGAGGAGTATGTACTGCCTGAAAACGTGCCGGCAAATGAATTCCTGAAGTTCGAAGGGCAAAAGTTTTCCAAAAGCCGGGGTTGGGGAATCGACCTGCAAGACTTTCTGAAGTTCTTTCCGGCAGACTTGTTACGCTATGCGTTGGCGATTAATCTGCCCGAAACCCGCGATTCCGATTTCTATCTCAAGGATTTCCAGGCACGCAGCAACAATGAACTGGCAGATATTCTCGGCAACTTTGTCAACCGCACTGTGGCCTTTACCGAGAAGAATTTCGACGGCAAAGTCCCAAACAAGAGTTCTTTGAACAAGTTAGACAAGGAAATGCTTGCAACGTTGAAAGCGTCTCCTTCGTCTGTTGGAGATTTGTTCGAGCGTTATCGCTTTCGCGAAGGAGTCGTGGAAGCGATGAATCTTGCTCGCGCTGCTAATAAGTATTTCAATGATAGCGAGCCGTGGAAGACGATCAAGTCGAACCCGGAGCAGTGCGCCACGACGCTGAATATCTGCCTACAAACGTGCCGTTCGCTTGCGATTCTGCTCGATCCCGTCATCCCTCACATCACGCAGAGGATTTGGAAGATTGTGAATGTCCGTGAATCCATTCGTGACGCAGGGTGGGAATCTGCGGCGGAAACTACGCTTGAAGAGGGACACGTGTTACATCGGGCAGAAATCCTTGTGAGCAAGGTTGAAGACAACCAGATTGAAGAGATCATGCGCTTCCTTGAAAGCGGTCAGCTTCCGAAGACGAGCGGAAAGGCGAAGCCAACGATTACAATCGATGAGTTCAAAAAGGTCGACCTCCGGATCGCTCGAATTACACACGCCGAAAGAGTTCCAAGGTCCGACAAGCTCATCAGGCTTCAGATTGACCTCGGAACCGAACAACGTCAGATCATCGCCGGGATCGCCCAACAGTACCAGCCGGAACAGCTGCTCGGCAAGTCCGTAGTAGTTGTTGCCAACCTTCAGCCTGCAAAGCTAATGGGACAGGAATCCCAGGGCATGTTGCTGGCGGCAAACGACGACAACGGCAAGCTTGCCATTATCACCATCCTTGAGGAGATCTCGAGCGGATCTGTCGTCCGATAGCATCGTTATCGATATACAAATCTAGAATGCTGTACTTTCCTCAGTTGTGCGTTCACACTTTTGTGCGGGATTTGCCATGCAAGCTCATTCCAGCCACGATTGGCAACGGGCCTACTAGCGGGTTGATGAAAAAGTCTTTTTCTGTCATTCTGAAGAAGTGCAGCGACTGAAGAATCTCGCTTTTTTCACCCCGAAGTATTCGGGGTAAATCAGATTCCCCGCCCGCCTTATCTGTGCTCCACTATAGGCGGGCAGGTTCACCCCGACAAAAAGCGTCAGGGTTCAGAATGACATATTGCCTAGTTTTTCCGCAGCCTGCTAGTACGTCCTGCAGAACGTTGACTCCGCCGCGGCCCGACAAAAGGTGGCATCTGATTCGATCCAAACGTCACACTTGATGAAGTATAAGCTCTCACGTGCTGGTAGACCAGGAACTGCGCCATCGTGAACATTCCTTGCGGCGGAGCGATGTCTTCACACGGGTCGAAACAGTCATCCAGAACACCCCGAAGGACGTCAACCGCATTCACCGGAACAACAAAGTCCCGCCGTGCATAGGCACAACAATGCTCGGCATTGGCCGTGTCGCGGATGCGCTGAAGCTGAGAGGATTGTATCCGTAGTCCACATCTTTTTGGGTTTGGCGCTCCTCGTTGATCATTCGACATGCACGGCCCGATTACCATCGGGCTTTTTGGTAGTGTCCTAATTTGCCGGGCTGTCACGGTCCATACCGTGACAGAAAAAGGAGAAAACGGTCACGGAGTGGTCCGTGACCTCCTTGTTGATCGAAAGAAGGACACCACCGGCTTTTTCTTTACCTTGCAGGAGTGTCTATTTTCTGCTATATTTACTGCAGAAAATCCACAGAAATCCATTACGCAAGGCACGTTGTTGAGTCAACTCCGGAATTTCCTCAGTTTTGTCCGAATCGAGCATACTCTCTTTTCGCTACCGCTCATTTACAGTGGAGCATTCCTCGCAGCAAAAGAGTCTCCGCCGCTCTGGCTCCTGGTCCTGATCCTCAGTGGAGCGACCGGGGCGCGCACGACCGCGCTTGCCCTGAATCGCATTATCGACCGGAAAATCGACAAGCGCAACCCACGCACGGCCATTCGAGAGCTTCCGAGCGGGAGACTCTCCTTGAATCAGGCGTACGGGATACTCTCGCTGGGATTGGCATTGTATTTCGCATCAGCTGCGCTCATTGCTCCGTTCTGTCTTTACCTTTCACCGCTCCCGCTTGTGATTTTTACCTTTTACCCGTACATGAAACGATTCACACCTCTCGCGCACTTTGGCGTAGGCATGGGCCTAGCGATGGCGCCTCTTGGAGGTTGGTTTGCCGTCCAACAATCGTTCCAGAATATTGTGCCCGGAGCCTTGTTGTCGTTGTTCACTCTGCTCTGGGTTGCAGGATTTGATATTATCTACTCGACCTTGGATGAATTATTCGACCGCCAAGAGAATCTTTTTTCCTTTAGTGCGACATTCGGGAAGCGAAAGGCGTTGAAAATATCGGCCCTGTTGCACCTTCTTGCTTTTGGAGTACTGGTAACGCTCTTTGCGGTGTACATACGTGCTGTTGCTGCACTGCCTTTTCTTGTTGTTTCCGGGTTCTTGTTGTATCTCGAACAGAAGAAAGCAGATGATGTCGAACTAGCGTTCTTCAAGATCAACGCCGTGGTGGGATTCGCGATTCTCGGCATGGTCGTCGCAGGAGTGTATTTTGCATGAGAGTCGTCGTCGGCATAACGGGTTCCTCCGGTGCTGTCTATGCTCGTGAGTTTCTGAAACGGTGTGAGGGGGATAAATTCCTGATCGTCAGTAAATGGGGGAGGGTGTTGCTCAAGGAAGAACTTGGCATCAGCGATCGAGACCTCCTTCCCCATGTCAAACGCCAATTCGCTGACGATGACCTGACCGCGCCCGTTGCATCGGGCTCCAACCATTTCGATGCCTACGTCATCTTACCGTGTTCCACTTCTACGCTCGGGAAAATTGCATCAGGCATTGGCGATACGCTGATTACTCGCACCGCTCAAGTAGCGCTCAAAGAGCGGCATAAACTTGTTCTGTGTATACGAGAAACGCCGCTCTCGACGGCATCGCTGGAACAATGTGCCAGTCTGTCGCGCGATGGCGTCGTTATCATGCCCATCTCACCGCCGTTGTATTTTGTTCCTAAGACAGTTGACGAATACGTGAATGCCTTTGTCGACAAAGTCCTTGGTCTCCTTGGTCAGAGGGCAGCCAAAGGTTGGCGCGCAGAGGAGCTCGAATAGCTCATGCGCTTTCAGGCTCTCGGTGAGTTTGTTCGATACCTTGAATCGATCGGTGAGCTGCATCGAGTGAAAGTCGAGGTGGATCCACGGCTTGAGTTGACGGAGATTGCCACACGGGCACTGAAGGAACAGAAGCCCGCGCTGTTCTTTGAAAAGGTCAGGGGCTCGAAATATCCGGTCGCGATGAATGTATATGCCTCAGAACGACGGATTGAGCACGCCATCGGCAAGCATCCGGAACAGTTCGGCCAAGAGCTCATCAATTCTCTTGAACAACTCGTGCCTCCGAAACCGGAAACTCTCTGGCGACAGCGGAAGTTCTTGAAACGTCTTCTCAACGCAAAGGCTGCTCGGGCATCGTCAGGGATTTCACAGGAGGTCGTGGAAGAACCAAATGTGGATGAGCTTCCCGTCCAGATCTGCTGGCCGAAGGATGGCGGCAGGTTCTTCACGATGGGCCAGGTGTTCACCTACGACCCTCGCGACGCGAAACGAAATGTCGGGATGTACCGTCTGCAGGTGTACGATAAACAGACAACCGGCATGCACATCCAGATTGAGCGTGGTGGAGGTGTGCATTACCACCATGCCGAGCAGCTCGGTCAGCAATTAGAGGTCGGCGTTGCGCTTGGAACTGACCCGGCCCTGTTGCTTGCGACGATTGCCGCATTGCCGGAGGGAATCGACGAAGTAATGTTTGCAGCGTTTCTTCGCGGCCGGGCAATTCCGATGGTACGTGGCAAGAAGATTTCGATTCCGGTGCCGGCCAATGCTGAGTTTGTTCTCGAAGGGTATGTCCCGCCCAAAGAGCGAAAGATGGAAGGACCGTTTGGAGACCACCTGGGACATTATTCAAAAGCTGCTCCATTTCCGGTCTTTCATCTCCGTGCAATAACCCGTCGGCGCAATCCTGTGTATCCGGCGACGGTGGTGGGCATTCCACCGATGGAAGATAAATTTCTCGGCGACGCAACGCAGCAGATTCTGGGACCGCTCGTTCGATTGATCCACAAGGAAGTGAAAGACCTCTGGGCGTATTACGAGGCCGGCTTCCACAACCTTCTTGTGGTGTCTGTTGAGGAGCGCTACCACAAGGAAGCTCTTAAAGCAGCGCTCGGACTGCTTGGCACGGGACAACTTTCGCTCACGAAATGCCTCGTCCTTGTTTCGCACGATGTGAATCCACGAGATTGGCCGGCGGTTCTTCGCGAAATTCGAGGCAACTTTGACCCGCATGTCGATTTCTTGCTGTTGCCAAAAGTTCCATTGGACACACTCGACTTCACGAGCTACACAATGGAGCTGGGCAGCAAGATGGTACTTGATGCCACAAAAAATCCTGACAGGACTGGGGAATCTAGATTGTGGATTGGTGCAAAGAACGCCGAGCTCAAATCTCAAATCCGAAATCTCAAATCCATTGACAGAAGAATTCTGGACACATGTCTTGTTGCAGAGTGTCTTCTCGTCGTCAAGGTCAAGAAAGACGGTCGCCCGGTAGTAGAGAGGCTGCTTAAAAGAAAAGAGCTTGAAGGCATCAAAATTATCGCGGCAGTCAGTGAAGACGTTGACATTACGAGGCAGGAAAGCACTATCTGGGGGATCTTTACTCGGTTTGACTGCGAGCGCGACGTCGTGTTTTCCGAACAAAGACTGGTGGGAATTTCCCCGATCTACAAAGGGATTCTTGGCATTGACGCCACATGGAAAAAAGGGTACCCCGAGCCGTTGGTTATGGACAAAAAGATTGTCAAATTAGTGGATGAACGGTGGGGAATGTACTGGCGGTAATATCGAAAAGAAAAACCTGAGCATGAGTACGTCAATTCATTTCCGCGATAAAAATCTCGTGTCCATCTGGGACAAAGTCCAGAGTGGTCAGCGTCTGACCCTTCAGGACGGTGTGGTGCTTTTCCAATCTCCGGATATCATCTCTCTTGGCAAGATGGCCTACTTCGTTCAGCAGAATCGCAGCGGAGACGCTGTGTATTATGTGCTGAATCAAAAGATCGAGCCGACGAACATTTGCGTGCTCTCCTGCAAGTTCTGCGATTTCGCAACGAAAGCCGGCCGACCCAATGCATACGAGATGACGATCCACGAGATTCTCCACAAGCTGACGCCGGATATCCATGAAGTGCACATCACCGGCGGCTTGCATCCGGATTGGGAGTGGGAGTACTATCTCGAGATGCTTCGGCAGATCAAAGAGCGTTTCCCGAATACCGATATCAAAGCCTTTACGGCCGTTGAGATCGACTTTTTCGCCAAGAAGTTCAAGATGTCCATCGAGGATGTGCTGATCCAGCTGAAAGAAGCCGGCTTACGTACAATGCCGGGCGGTGGTGCAGAGGTTTTCTCAGAGCGGGTGCGTCGATTGCTCTTCAATCAAAAAATCGGCGCGAAGACCTGGTTTGAGGTGCACAGGATTGCACACAAGCTCGGCATCCCGACGAACTGCACTATTCTGTATGGTCACATTGAGACGATCGAGGAGCGTGTGCAGCACATGCTCAGGCTGCGAGGGGCTCAGGATGAAACCGGAGGGTTTCTTTCGTTTATCCCGCTTGCATTTCAGCCCGGTGACACCGGTATTAAGCCGAAGGGGCGATTCACGTCAGCAATCGAAGACCTGAAGATGATAGCAGTCTCGCGACTCATGCTCGACAATTTCACTCACATCAAAGCGTACTGGGTGATGTTGACGGAAGAGGTTGCTTCAATTGCTTTGAACTTCGGCGCTGACGATATGGACGGCACGGTTGGCGGCGAGAAGATCGCACATGATGCCGGCGCTATCAGCCCGATGAAGCTTGCCAAAGATCAGATCATGAAGATCATACGAGATGCAGGAAAGATTCCCGTGGAACGAGACGTCTACTATAATCCTCTGAGCCTTTCCGGGGAAAAAGTCATTGGCAAGATCCCGTTTTTGAACTCTGTTCCGTTCTATCATTATTTTGAAAAGCGCCAGTTCAAGATGATGCCGATTACTCCGCGCCGCATGGGCGTCATTTCTCTGAAGGGCCAGATCGAGGCGGGACTGTTTTCCCTGGTTGACTATCTGAGGCAACGCGGTCATCTTGAGATGCTGAATTACTGCATTGCGACGCGCGACCAGGTGAAGAGCGTGATGCTCTTTTCCAACTACGGTTGGAAGGACCTTGAAGGAAAAACAATCGGCATCACGGATGAGACTTCGACATCGGTTCAATTACTGCGTGTGTTGCTGGAAAAAAAATACGGGGTGAACGTGCAGCTTCAGCGGATGCACTCCGGCATCAACAATGTTGCTGAATACGACGCTGTGCTACTCATCGGAGATGAAGCGTTGCGACTCAACAAAGTTGGCCTTCACGGATTTGAACTTGTCTACGACCTCGCAACCGAATGGTACACGTGGCAAAAGCTTCCGTTCGTTTTTGCGGTATGGGCTGTGAAGAGGACAATATCGGAAGAAGAGAAAGCCGAGTTGAAGTCGATCATCAACACGTCGTTAGAAAAAGCTGAGGAAGACTACGGGCGCGTGAGTGTTCCCCATGCTACGCGACTTGGACTGAAGGTCGACGAGGCTGTGGAGTACCTTGAGGGATTCAATTATCGTATCGGCGAGCGGGAATGGCAGGCGATAGAAGTCTTCGATAGTCTCTTGAGCGCGGTTCAGGTTGAATCGAAGTAACCGAAACGAGCACCATGGCGGACAACATCGTCGGAAAATGTGAAGAGCTTGTCACCCAGGGACAGCAACTGGTCCCGCTGGGGGGCTTCGACTTTTCGGGATACAATGCGCGGTTACAGAACAAGTATCTCGAGTGGCGAAAAGCCTGTCTCGAAGCGCTTGAACAAGCCGGTCCGATTGGCTTTCCCTACAAGAACAAAATCCTGGGCGATGCCAACGGCGGATATTTTTTCCAGGCGTCAGCGCAGTTGATTGTCAACCAGATAAAAGACCTGTATGAGAAGCTCAAGACATCTCCGGATTTAGCGACACAAGCTCCCGCCGCGCCCCCCGTAGAGGCAACGCCCGCGCAAGCAACGACAACGGTCTCGAGTGGCGGACGAGTCATCAAGCCACCGCCGAAGCCTGCTGCGCCTGCAGCTCCGCCACCCGGCCCGGCTCCCCCTTCGCCGCTACCGCAGGCACCAACCGCAGCAGAAGAGACGACCAAGGTATACGTCGTCAGCGAAGAAACAGACCCGCTACGCCAACAGCTCTCGATGTTTTTAGACGACATCGGTCTCAAAGAAATTGCCATTAACAGACAACATGGAACAATGCTTCCGCTCGATGAGCTTGAGGACCACAAGGACGCGAAGTTCGCATTTTTCATCTTCAACTCGGACGATCTATCCTATTCCATGTTCGAGCTTGGACACTTTGTCGGTAAGCTCGGAAAGGGACACGTCTGCGTTCTGCACATGATGGATGTTGCCTTTCCAAAAAACGTACCCGGGGTCAGTGTGAAGCCCATCGTTGTCAAGCTCGAAGAGGCGAGCCTCAGTATCCTCAAGGAGTTAAAAGCGAATGGAGTAAGAATCACTCTTTAATAATAAGAAGATTGCGATGACACTGGAACAGCTTTACTCAATCGTACGAACAGGAAAGAGACTTACACCCGAAGAAGGCTTATTCCTTCTCCGTAACGCCGAACTGTTGGATTTAGGCGATCTCGCGAACGAGATTCGTTTCAAGAAAAATCCTAAGCCGCAAGTAACGTTTGTGGTCGATACGAACCCCAATTACACGAACATCTGCAACGTCGATTGTATTTTCTGCGCGTTTTACAGACATCCGGGCGAAGAGGGCGAGTACACATATACCGTCGACCACATGATTCAGAAGTTCAAAGAGGCTGCTGCGAAAGGGGTAACGACGGTGTTACTGCAGGGTGGAGTGAATCCCGCGCTTCCTTTTGAGTACTACGAGGAGATGGTGCGGAGAACGCTAAAGGAAGTTCCTGAGATTTATCCGCATTTCTTTTCGACTTCGGAAATCATCGGGATGTCGAGCGTGTCGGGGCTGTCGATTCGAGAAGTGTTGCAGCGACTATGGAATGCGGGCTTGCGCTCCATTCCGGGAGGCGGGGCGGAGATCCTTTCGGACAGAGTCAAGAAAAAGATCAGCAGCAAGAAGGGAACGTCGGCAGATTGGCTGAACGTGATGCGCGAAGCTCACCGCATTGGCTACCGCTCGACAGCGACAATGATGTACGGCCACATCGAGACGGAAGAGGATATCGTGACTCACCTCGAAAGCGTTCGCCAATTGCAGGATGAAACTGGCGGGTTTACGGCGTTCGTCCCGTGGTCGTTCAAGCCGGGGAACACGCCGCTCGAAAAAATTATCCCGCATTATGCGACGTCAACTCGCTACATGCAGATCATCGCGTTCTCGCGCATTTATCTCGACAACTTTCAGCACATTCAGGCGTCGTGGTTCTCAGAAGGCAAGAAGACAGGGCAGATTGCGCTTCACTTCGGCGCCGATGACTTTGGCGGGACATTGCTTGAAGAGAATGTCCACGCTGCTGCAAACTTTGTCAACAAGACGAGCACCGACGAGTGCGTTCAACTCATTCATGAATCGGGATTTGCAGCTGCCCAACGGACCACGTTGTATGATATTCTGAGGGTGTACGAGCCTGTGGAAATAGCGGCGTAACAATGAATTGGCAAAAAACGAGTTGAATTTATTATGGACCTACTCGCACAGGGATGGAATGAATCGGAAATTCTTCGGAACTGTCCCGGTC
>CAYJSZ010000007.1:42637-44492 GCA_964372545.1 uncultured Ignavibacteriaceae bacterium | reverse complement strand
ATCCCACCACCACTGTCTCACAACATCCCACCAAGGCGTTTGTGTCGTTTGAAGGAGGAGTTAGGTTGGAGTGATAGATGTTATGAGACGGTCACTTCTTCCCCGCCAGCCTAAATTGATCTTCAAAGGCGGGCTGGCAAAATCGCCCACGAAAGTTTTTTATGAGTGGTCGCGACTTTGAGAATCCCGTCGGTTTTTTGGCGGTACCCAGTTTTAACTCTCGTTAATCTCGATCGCGTTTTCGTCCTTCATTGCGGGAGCCGCCCTGTTTCGGCGCTTCGCCCCGCTTGACTTCCGGCGCTTGCCGTGGCGCTTCGCGTTGAGTCGGTGGAGGCGCCACCCGCTCGCGACCCGCCGGGCGCTCGCGCGTCATTTCTCGTCGCTCGTAAAAAGGCGCTGTCCTCTGCTCTCGCGAGCGCTCTTCGGGTCGTTCAAATTCCTGCCGGCGTTTCTCCAGCAGCTCTTTGATGCTCGGTCGCTCATTGCGTTGTGTCTCGCGTCCACGGTTGATTTGCTGGTCACGGTTCATTTCCTGGCCGCGGGAAGGATCACGGCTCATGTCGCGGTTAGGAGCCTGTACCTCATTGTCGATTCTCGTGCCCCGGGATTCCTGGCCATCGCGGCCACCTGTTTCAATCTTCCGGTCGGGGGCGCTTCGCTCGATGCGCTCCATGTCCAGTGACAGTCTCCGTTCAGGCCGGCGGGCATCGACACGCACGTTTCGCTCGGCATTCGGGTCGGTGTCGGGGCGATACACTTCGATTCGCTCACGCCCGCCATCCCGCACGACGCGCTCGCTGCGGTCTCTGCCGGTGCTCACGTCAGAGCGATCGATGCGGGTGTTCCCCTGGCGTTCGATGTACGACCGGTCGACGCCGTTATTGATGATCCGATCCCGATCAACTTCATACCGTGAAGATGTTCTGGTATATCCCATCAGCCGCCGAGAATACTCTGATGATGCGGCATAGCGGTCGACCGAGCCCGTGTTGAAATGCCGGTACCGCACGAACGTCCAGTAATGTACGGGTGCGGCCCAGCGCGTCGTAAAGCGAATGCCGATCGAGAAGCTGAATGATGCATAGGGTGGCAAAGGAGCCCATCCGATGTAGTCGTCGTTGTAACGCCACTCCACCCACGCAGGACCCCATACACGGTCGGGAATCCAGATCCATCCGTAGTAGTCATCATTGTACCATCGGCCGTAGTGGAACACCGCCCACCCGAACGGTTCTGTCGAAACCCAGTACCAGCCGAAGTCCGTCCAGGCCCACCGACCGTAAAGATACGGACGCCAGCTACGGTGCACACGAAGCGGCCGCCATGCATAGTATCCTGCGTCGACCTCGATCCACTCACCGTACGGAGAAAGCGAAGAATAGAAGAAGCCCACACTCCCATCGAACCCGGCGTCGTTTGTCTTCACGGATTCTGTCCGCGGGCTGCTTTGCGCACTGTTCGTAGCGAGCAAAACTAATCCTGCCGCCGTCAGGAAATAGAAAAAGTGAAAAGTCTTTTTCATAAACCACCTCATGCAATGAAACAATCTGATGGAAATATGTCAATCAGTATGCCAAGAAGTTGGATGGTTTTTGGGAGATTATGACGATTCCTGGAGCTCCCCATGTCCTAAAGAATCTGCATAGCGTGCTCCAGAACATACAGCCAACCCTTTCTTGATTCCTTCTACAAAAATTTCCATTTTATCAGCGTTCTTCTCATCCAGGTAGCAGCCGGATTCTGATCAGGAACCTATGTTCACAACATCGACAATGCGGATTCGGCCGAACTTTGCACAGAACCGTTTGCTACAGGCTCTGGCCGCGTTCTATGCGTTGGCGTGGGTCATCCTCGC
>CAYJSZ010000007.1:0-42537 GCA_964372545.1 uncultured Ignavibacteriaceae bacterium | reverse complement strand
GCATACGAGATTATCGAGATGCTGGTAGCAATTATCGTGAGCCCCGAGGCGGGAGATGCCTACCTGGGCACGCAGGGAGACATCTGGGACGCGCAAAAGGATATGGCCCTGGCAGCAAGTGGGGCGGTCATTTCGATGGTGGCAACGGCCGTAATCCGAACGTTACGTAAAAAATCTCACACTCCTGATTATGAGGAGTGATAATGCCTGCTATTGAAACGTTCGATTGGTTTAGAAAGGAAGTATGGTCTTCGTTGGATGAAGAGGCAAGGAAGTACCTCGAGACGCAGCGAGATTACCTCTTAATACTTCGTAATGAAGATGAGCGCCGGCGATTCATCGAAGAGGTGATAAGCTCGACAAGAGAGCTGAAGAAAAAGAAAGCGCCTTGAGACAGGACCCCCAGCGGTTCTAACAGAGTCGAAAGGCGAGATGCAACTCGCCTTTTTCTTTTTGATAAGCTCGACATATTTTTCTATATTCCAGCATGCAGCACCTAGAAACCGTCCTCGTGCTCGATTTTGGCGCTCAGTATTCTCAGCTTATCGCACGCCGCATACGCGAGCTCGGTGTTCACTCTGAGCTGCACCCGTTCAATTATCCTCTCGAATCCATTCAAAAACTCAACCCCATCGGCATTATTCTCTCCGGTGGGCCGTCGAGTGTGTACGAACAAGAGGCTCCTCGTTCTTCAGAGAAGATCTACGAGCTCGGCGTGCCGGTCCTGGGCATTTGTTATGGGTTGCAATTGATCGCAGACCAGCTCGGGGGCAAGGTCGATTCGGCGGCTCGCAGAGAATTTGGGAAGGCGATACTCCGAATCGACAAGGGCGACGACCTCTTCGCCGGCCTCAACGGCTCGACAATCGTTTGGATGAGCCACGGCGATGCATTAAGCGAAATTCCCGCAGGCTTCGAACCGATCGCGCATACGGACAACTCGCCGATCTGCGCGATACGAAACCTCAAGCGGAGAATCTACGGCGTTCAGTTCCATCCGGAAGTCGTTCATACAAGCGACGGCAAAAAAATCCTCTCCAATTTTCTTTTTACGATTTGCGGGGCAAAAGGCGATTGGACTCCGGCTTCGTTTATCGAGCAGTTCGTAACCGACATCAGGCAAAAAGTCGGAACCTCCCGAATACTCTGTGCGCTGAGCGGGGGAGTCGATTCATCGGTGCTGGCAGTATTGTTACACAAAGCGATCGGCAACCAACTGCACTGTGTCCACATCAACAACGGCTTGATGCGGAAGGGGGAGAGCGAGCAGGTGGTGAAGACGTTTCGGGAGAACTTTCACATCAACCTCACGTATGTCGACGGGACGGATATCTTTCTTTCTCGCCTGGCCGGCGTCACGAACCCCGAACAGAAGAGAAAAATCATCGGGAAAACGTTCATCGACCTGTTTGACGAAGAGGCAAAGAAGCTCGACGGCCGGGTTGAATTCCTCGCCCAGGGCACGCTCTATCCCGATGTGATTGAATCGACCTCGTTCAAAGGTCCATCGGCTACGATCAAAACGCACCACAACGTGGGCGGTCTTCCCGAGCGGATGAACTTCAAGTTGATTGAGCCGTTCCGCGAATTCTTTAAGGATGAAGTGCGGCAGATCGGCCGTATGCTTGGCGTACCGGACGACATCGTCGTTCGACATCCATTTCCCGGTCCCGGCCTGGCGGTGCGCGTGCTGGGAGAAATCACGAGGCCGAAGCTGGATCTTCTACGGGAGGCTGACGATATTTTCATCGAGGAGATCAAGCGGGCCGGACTGTACGAGCAGCTCTGGCAGGCCTTTGCGGTCTTGCTCCCGGTACGGTCGGTCGGCGTGATGGGCGATGGCCGAACGTACGACTTCACGATCGCATTGAGGGCGGTGGATAGCGTGGACGGGATGACGGCGGATTGGGCACAGATCCCCAACGAGCTTCTTGCGCGAGTCTCGAACCGCATCATCAACGAAATCCGCGGCGTCAACCGGGTCGTATATGATATTAGTTCCAAACCTCCGGCGACGATAGAATGGGAGTAAGAAAACAGTGAATTGTAAGCTGTGGACGGTGAATCGAGAAAAATAGTCGAGTCATGCAAACCTGAAATTCGAAACTCTGAACTCAGAACCTTTTTATGATTGAACTTCGCAACGTCACAAAGAAATTCGGAAGCTTCACGGCAGTCGACGACCTCACGCTCAGAGTCGAGCGGGGCGAGTTCTTCGGCTTCCTCGGTCCCAACGGTGCCGGCAAGACGACCACCATCAAGATGATGGCGGGATTGTTTACGCCGACGAGCGGGGAGATCTATATCAATGGCTATAATGCTTTCACGCAACCGACCGAGACGAAACAATCGTTTTCGTATGTACCCGACCAGCCATTCCTGTACGATAAGCTGACGGGAAGAGAGTTTCTCTATTTTGTCGGAGGTTTGTATAAACTCGAGAAGCGGGCGCTGGCCAAGAAAATCGATGAGATCGTCGAACACTTTGAAATCGGCGACTGGGTCGATAAGCGCACGGAAGATTACTCGCAGGGGATGCGCCAGCGCATCACGATTACAGCGGCGATGGTTCACAATCCGAAAACCATCATCATCGATGAACCAATGATTGGCCTCGACCCGCGCAGCGCAAGAATCGTGAAGGACACCCTCAAGGCTCAAGCTCGGGCCGGCATCACGATCTTCATGTCGACGCACAGTCTTCCGGTGGCAGAAGAGCTCTGCGACCGCATCGGCATTATCAAAAACGGCAAACTGATTTTTGTCGGCTCGCACGGCGAGCTTGACGGCCTGAAACAGAAATACGACGGCAAGTTCGAGTCTGTCTTTATCGAACTGACAAAGTAATGTATGCGCCTTGTTCTGCACATCCTGAAGTACAAGCTTATCACCTTCTTCAAGACGACCTTTGATTTCCGTTTCGTCACCGTCGTGCGCGGCGTCGGGTCGCTGGTCGTCTTCGGAGGGTTTGCGGCCGGGGCGTATTTGCTTTCTTCCTGGATCACGTCGTTTGTGCTCGATCAAACGCGCATCGGGCTCTACCTCTTCCACCGTTTCATTTCCATGATGCTCTTCGTCTTCTTCATGGCGGTCAATCTCGGCAACATCGTCGTGTCCTATGCCACGCTGTACCGGTCCAGCGAGGTCGAGTATTTTCTCACCAAGCCCGTGTCGTATACTTCCATCTTCGTTCTGAAGTTTTTCGACAATTTTCTCTACAGCTCGACGACGTTGTTCCTTGTGGCGTTCATGGTGCTGCTCGGGTACGGCTCGCATTTCGGCTATTCATGGTACTGGCAACTAGGGGTCATGCTCTTTGTGTTGATTCCGTTCATGTTCTTGTCGGCCTGTCTTGCCGTGCTGGTACTGATGGCATTGATGAAAATCGCGAGTCGCTGGGGGTTTCGCAAGGTCATGGTCGGTATTGGGGGATCGTATTTTGTCATCGTGATGCTTTTTTTCAGATTCTCAAACCCGGTTGACCTCGTCTCGCGGGTGAATCGGTACTATCCCAACGTCGACCAGTATATGATGAAACTTGATCCGGGATTCCTGGTGTACATGCCGAACCATTGGGTTTCGGAGTTTCTGTTCTACATGGCACGCCAAGACGTTGCGAAGTCGTTGCCGTTTGCCGGAATTCTCCTGGGTGCAGTTGCCGCGGCGTTCGTGGTCTGCTTGCTCGTTGCCCACCGGTTCTATTTCCGGAGCTGGGTCGTGAAGTATCAATTCCAGGCGTCGAGCAACACGCCGGAGGTGAATGTGAAACCCAAGTTGTTCGATTTTCGAAAACCGTCATGGTTACCGTCGCAACTTGAGTCACTTCTAAAGAAAGAGTATTTTCAGTTTATCCGTGAGCCGAGCCAGTGGATTCATCTCGTGGTCATGCTCGTGCTCATTACGCTTTTTGTGATGAGCTTACGGAGTATGGACCTTACGCTCCGCGTGACGGAAATCCAGACGATGACCTACCTCGTGCTCTACGGCTTTGGCGGATTTCTCTCCAGCTCCCTTGCGCTGCGGTTTATCTTTCCCATGATCAGTTTGGAAGGGAAGCCCTTCTGGTCGTTGTTGAGCTCCCCGATCGACATTCGAAAAGTCTATGTCACGAAATTCTTGCTTGCGTTTTCGTTCGTGTTCTTGTTGACAGAGATCGTAGCGATTTCTTCGAACATTCCTTTCGTGCGAACGTTTGAGCGACGGCCGCTGCTGATGTATTTCGGCATGTACAGTGCGTTCTGGGTTTCGCTGACCATGGCGGCGCTCAACTATGGCTTCGGCGGATACTTCGCCAACTTCACGGAAACAAACCCGATCAGGGTCTCTTCGTCCCAGGGGGCAACACTGACGTTTCTCGTCTCTCTGGTGTTTCTGATCGCGTTGGTCGTCATCACCATTGTTCCTATCTCCCGCTACTTTGAATCTCTGTTTATCTTCCGGGCGTTCGAAATGCGCAGTATTGTCCTTCCGGGAATTTTGGTGTATGCCGTTTCCATCATTCTGACCGTGTTTGCGTTCATGGTCGGAATGCGGTCGCTGAAACGAGACTTCTGACCGGTGCGGTTTTCTTGCGGTGGTTGAAATTCACTCACGGTGTTTGTACTTTGTCAACGATGACCGACGAACCCGCACTGGCTCAATTACTTGACCGTGCCCGAAGCTTTGTCGAGGACGGCAAGCATCTTCATGCGATTCAGCTGTACCATCGAATCACCGGGCTCGCACCATCGCTGGACGTCGGTTGGATTGAGATGGCGGAGGTCTATAGCGAGCTCAAGCAGTACGACGCGGCGGAGAACGCGCTCCTGGAAGCGCGCTCACGCACGAGCGAGCGCAACGAGATCACGTTTCTCCTGGGAAACCTGAGCTTGAAACGGCACGAGTACGGACGAGCGCTCTCGTATTACAAAGAGCTCCTCGAGATTGAGCGAACGCTCCCGACAAGAATGCGCGCACACCTCAGCTTCAACGCCGGATTGGTGTACTTCTATCGTCATAATTACAGACTGGCCGAAGAGTATTTCCGGAAGGTGTTGCTACTCGACTCGCGTTTTCCGAAAATTCATGAGTCTCTCGGCGAGTTGCTCTTGCGCCGGAACGCGGTCGCAGAGGCCATCACCGTTCTCCAGCGCGCCCTCGTCCACGATCCGTACAGTTGGATCGGCCATCATCTCCTGGGCGTCGCGTACACGCGCATGTACGATTGGCGGAATGCGTATGAAGAGTTTGTCACTGCAATCGAGATGGATCCTCAGGAGCCGACCACCTGGCAATTGTGTGGGGAGGTGCTCATCGCGCTTCAGCAGCTCGACGAAGCCGAACAGTATTTGCGCAAGGCACTGGAACTGAACCCCCACTGTACCGATGCAGTGGCAAACTTTGGCGCTCTCTACCATAAACGCGGCGACCACCAGCGAGCGCTGGAGTATTTTGAGAAGGCGCTCGCCTTAGATCCGCAGCACCGCAAAGCGTTGCAGGGGAAGGCAGAGCTGATTGTTTCCACAAAACGCCGGTCATAACCATCCCATGTCGTTTTCTCGCGCGGTTTTTTTCTCGGTCACCTTGTTCGCTGTATTGACAGCGATGTCCTCTGCCGGACCCGCGTCGGTCACGCAGGATAGCGTCGTCTTCCAAGCCGAAGCCGAACGCCTTTTTCAAGAAGGGTTAGAACGCTTCGCGGCCGGTGAGTACGATCGGGCAGGCAGGGCATTCGACGAAATCATCAGAGACTTTCCGCAAAACCACCGCATCACCGCTGCGCTGCTCATGGCGGCAAAGGTCGACTATCACCGCAAAGCGTATCGAGAGTCTGTCAGGCGTCTGAAAACAGTCCTCGACCTCTATCCCGAATCGTCTTACCTCGATAACGTGCGCTACACTCTGGGGCTGAATTACTTTCAGTTGAGGCGGCACGAGGAAGCAGCGACGGAATTTCTGGGCGCACTGCAAACCACGAACGATCGGACGATTCGTTCCCGCTCAGCCGTCTGGCTCGAAAAATTGGCCGCCGGGCAGCTCAGTATTGCTCACCTCCGGCTGTTGTTGGGCAATGCGAACAACGACGAAGCCAGAGCGCTGCTGACTGTTCCCCTGGCGGAAAAAATCTTTCGATCCGGGGATGCAAGAGCCGCGGAAGAGCTTCTTGTTCCGGTCAGCCGCATGTCGCCCACCATTCGCTCGGCAGGTCGAGCACTGCAATTGCTCGAGCGAATTCACAAAGGCGGCGTTCTCAAGATCGGGGTCATCTTGCCGCTGATGGAGCAAGGGACACAGCCTGGCGGGAAAGAGGTTGGACGAGAGCTACTCGAAGGAATTAAACTTGCAACCGAAGAGTATAATCAGATCTCCACACCCAAAGTGAGTTTGGAGATTCGGGATTCCGAGCGGGATCCTCAACGTGCAGCTCGCGCAACCGAAGACCTCTGCGCTGACAACGAGATCGTGGCAATCGTTGGCCCGGCACACAGTGAAGAGTTCTCGCTCAGCGCGTCGATTGCGAATGCCCGAGGTGTACCCGTGGTTTCTCCGACCGCGACGGCAAATGGAATTACGTCGGCAGGCCCTTATGTTTTTCAGGCCAATCCAAACATTGATGTTCGCGGTCGTGCCTTGGCGCACTACGCGCGAGGACAGCTCGGCGCCCGGACGTTTGCAATCTTAGCTCCGAACGACGAAATCGGCAGATCGATGGTCGAATCCTTCGAAGATGAAGCCCGGCAGTCAGGCGGTGAGATTTTTGCCGTTCAGTGGTACGAGCCGGGGACGACCGATTTGCGCACTCAATTCATGGCGATTCGGCAGCAGGCTTTTGCCAGGGTCGAGCAGTTTGAGGTCGATTTCTCTACAAAACCGAAAAATGCGGATCTCGCGAAAATGTTGCGGTGGGGAGTCCCGCAGCGAACGTTAGATTCGTTGGTCAAACGGGGCAGCGCTCCTTCAGTGGATTTCTTGTTCGGTGAAAATGGCAAACGGATTGCCGATTCTTTGAAGATTCCCGTCCAACCGATGCGATTGAAAGTGGATAGTCTCGAGATCCCGGTGGGAAATGTCGACCTCTTGTTTGTTCCGATTGCGAGCGCTGAGGAAATCGGAGTTCTGAGCTCACAAATTCGGTACTTCAATTTCCAGTCGACATTGCTGGGAGGAGGGGAATGGTACGATGTCGTAGAGTTGGAGCAGCACCGCCGGTATACCAACGGTATCATCTTCCCGACGGACAGTTACTGGCGCGAGGAGGATGAAGATTATCGAGCGTTCGAGGAGCGGTACCAACGGAGCTTCGGGGAAAAACCGACGAAGAATTCGCTGTACTCATACGACGTGATGAAAGCACTTCTCAAAGTCCTTTCTGAGGGTGCCCGGCATCGAGATGACATTGCACGATCATTTGCAGCGTTGAAGGCGTTCGAAGGGATTCATTCGACAATCTCCTTCACGGAGAAACGAGTCAACGGTGTAGTATCGATACTCCAGTATAAGGGAAGGGTCATCGTTCGGTTGGGAGAAATGGATATTGCGACCGGACGGTTTTGGTCCGGCCGGGAGTGACCATGGTCCGTCGGAACAAGAACGACCAGGCGGGTTCCGAGAACGCTCGCTATCATACGACAATCAAAGATTGGGCGGAAGGGGAACGGCCGCGGGAGAAGCTGCAACGACACGGCGCCTCAGTCTTGACGGAGTCCGAACTGCTGGCGATCTTGATTCGAACGGGGACGCGGGGAGCAACGGCCGTCGACTTAGCGAAGAAACTTCTCTCGGACGGCCGCACACTTCGCGAAGTCGGTCAAATGTCCGTTCACGATATCGAAAGGCTCGGCATCGGCCGCGCGCGGGCGACGGCGATTGTCGCGGCGTTCGAGTTGGCGCGGAGACTGCCGTCCAGCGATGGAAAAGTGAAGCCGACCTTCCGCGGGCCCGCGGATGTGGCGGAGCGCTATGGTCCAAAACTGCGGGACCTCAAGCACGAAGAGTTTTGGGCTCTCCTGTTAAATGCAGCGAATCAGCTCCAGCATGAGGAGCGGATCACCAGCGGTACGTTGAATGCGTCGCTCGTGCATCCGCGTGAATGCTTCCATGCCGTCGTTCGAGAAAAGGCGGCCAGCGTTATTTTTGTGCACAATCACCCGAGCGGAAACCCCGAGCCAAGCCAGGAAGATATTGCCATGACGAAGCAGCTCGTTCAAGCCGGAAAGATCCTGGATATCCCTGTCCATGACCATATCATCATCGCCGGGGGACAGTACACCAGTTTCTCAGAGCGCGGACTCCTGTGAGACTCTGCCGCAGTGCTGACACTCGGTTCTCACTCGCTTGAACCCCTAACGAAGAAATATCAGAATTGGGCTTATTTCGCTTGACTTTTTTTCCTCAATTCTTTATCATGGAGTGAGATTACTGAGCACATGAAACACAAAGTCAAGGAGAAGTTGTCATGAAGAAATCATTTGGGATGATGCTTGTCGCAGGGTCCTTGATGGCCGCCTTGCTTGTGGGCTGTTCAAACAAGCCGAGCGTGGAGGAGATGCAACAGTTGGAGGCCCTGAAAGCCGAAGTTGCATCGTTGGAAAAACAGGTTGCTGCCCTGGAATCCGGCCGGGCTACACTGGTGAAGGCCGTCGCCGAGAAGGATGCCAAGATCAACCAGTGCGTTCAGGATAAAGCGGTCGTCGAACAACGTCTGAAGTCCATGCAATAAGCGTATCACTCGTAAGGAGACCATGACAATGACCTGGAAGAAACGTTTAAGCACACTCACAGCGCTGGCCGCATTCGTTTCATTCGCCGCCGGGGCGCAAGAGATGACCAAGGAAGAGTGGCAGAAACAGATTCAGGAGAACACGGCGAAGCGGGATCAGCTGAGGAGTCGGGTCGCTGCCCTTCAATCCGAGATAGAGAACCTGAAGAAACAAGATTCCGACAAGTCGCTCGCCCTAAGAAAATGTGAGGATGAGATCATGGCCTTGGTCGGTGCGACGAATGAAACGGTGAGATCCTTTGAGAACGAATTCGAGCGTTTAAATCGGTGGCTCGATGAATTGGCCCGCCTATCGAACCAGGACCTGTGGAGCCGTGCGAAAGAGCTCGATGATCTCCGGGCTGCAACTAATGATGCCAGGGAAAACAAGATGAGTGCCATTCCGGAGTACTACGACCGTTTACAAGACCAACTCAATCGACTGGAGGGTCTCCAAAAATCTCTTGAGGCCGCGATGATGGCGATGACATACACGGTTGGCACGTGGACAAGAGATCGCGACTGCCTGTGGAATATCGCGAAGAAACCGACCATTTATGACAATGCATTCCTCTGGCCGAAGATCTGGCAAGGAAACCGCGACCAGATTAAGAATCCCGATATCATTTTTCCCGGCCAAAAGCTGAAAGTACCGCCGAAAGCTGATCTGACCGCGGAAGAAAGATCAGCGGTGAAAATGTACTGGCAGAGAAGGCAAGCTGCGGCGATGAACAATCCTTAGGAGGACACGCCACACGTTTTCTCTGAAGAAAATTTTTTCTCTTATCATGAAACGCCCTTCCCGCACGAGCGGTCGCAAGGGCGTTCTTTGTTTCACGAATGGAGGAGGATTTGTTCGTTGGTTGAAAAGAAACTGAATGTTGCAGGAATTGATACGGTGCAACTTCTAGGTTTTAACGATGTTCACCTACAGTTGATCGAAGACCGGTTTGATGCGACGATTGCAGTGCGTGGAGAGCAGATTACTGTGCGCGGATCTCAGGCTGAAGTCGGCAAGATCGAAAAAGTATTCAAAGAGCTTCTCTACATTCTCAACAAGAACGGCAACCTCACGCCGAACGATGTCGATACGGTGATCGACCTCGTGTCCGTTAACGGTTCCACACCCGAAGTCCCCTCCGAATCTGTTACAGAAGACATCGACGCCGCAATCCTGTTTACGAAGGTCGGCGTTGTTAAAGCGCGGTCACCGGGGCAACGCCATTATATCAACCAGATTCTGAAGAACGATGTCGTCTTTGCCATCGGTCCGGCAGGAACCGGAAAAACCTATCTTGCGGTGGCGATGGCGGTCGCTGCGCTGAAAAATCGCGATGTAACCAAGATTGTTCTCTCCCGCCCCGTGGTGGAAGCCGGTGAGAGTCTCGGCTTCCTGCCCGGCGATTTCCGCGAAAAAGTTGACCCGTACCTTCGGCCTCTCTACGATGCACTCGATGACATGCTCACGGCGGAAAAACTCCGCTCCTATATGGAAAAGCACATCATCGAGATTGTGCCATTAGCGTACATGCGCGGGCGGACGCTCCATAATTCGTTCGTCATCCTCGATGAAGCCCAGAACACCTCGGCGCTTCAAATGAAAATGTTTCTCACCCGCCTGGGTGTGCACTCGCGAGCCATTATTACCGGCGACGTAACCCAAGTTGACCTGCCGCAGAAGACCACATCGGGATTGATACAGATTCAGGAGGTGCTCAAGAAGATACAAGGCGTGTCCTTCGTGTATCTAGACAAGAATGATGTCGTTCGGCATCGATTGGTGAAGGACATTATCGATGCGTACGATCAATTCCACGACAACGGGAATCAGAAAAGAGAAGAGTAGTCAGTCGCGTTCCGCCCGTTTGTGCTCATCCCACAGGTTGTCCATCTCCTCGAGCGTTGAATGCTCGATGCGTTTCCCACGCCTCTGGAGTGCCTGTTCGATCCCTCTGAAACGTTTCGTAAACTTCTCCGTTGCTTTTCGGAGGGCAAGCTCGGGGTTGACATGCAGGAATCGAGCGTAGTTGACTAACGCAAAGAGCAAGTCACCCAGCTCCGCTTCGGTATCCGCCTGCGCTTTCTTTCGTTCGGCCCTCTGTAATTCTCTAACCTCTTCCTCGACTTTCTTCCACACGTGGCTCTTTCTCTTCCAATCAAATCCCACCTTCGATGCTTTTTCTTGAAGCCGATAGGCGCGCAGGAGGGCTGGAAGTTCTTTCGGCACACCTTGCATGAGCGACTCTCGCCCCTCTGCCATCTTTATCTTTTCCCAATTTGTCTTTACCTCGTGTGCGCTGTTCACCTTCGTGTCGCCGAAAACATGGGGATGGCGGCGAATGAGTTTTTCCATCGACGTCTGCACCACTTCTTCAATCGTAAAGGCCTTTTCTTCCTCTGCCATAACGGAATGCAACGCAACATGGAGGAGTAAATCCCCTAATTCCGCTTTGAGTTCTTGAACGTTGTCCTCATCGATGGATTCGACAACTTCGTACGCCTCTTCAATAAGAGAATGGCGGATCGACCGATGAGTCTGTTCACGATCCCAAGGGCATTCTTTTCGAAGGCGTCGAACGATCGTCATGTACTGCTGAAACAGGTCTTGCGTTTGCTTGGTGGGCACAATTCCTCCAGATGTTGTTGTGACTATCATAACAAAAACTGAATGGAGATTCAATTCTGTCGGAATTCAGAGACTTGGCCGCGTCTGTTGAACGACCCGTTCCAACCTCGTCGTACGCGTTGTTTTTTAAAAGGAATATCGTTACCTTAGAAATGCACGTCGGGACAGGCAGTCCCAAAGCTGCCCACGATCCGCCGAAGGCGGGATTGGGCTGCCGGAATTTCCGGGGCTGTAGCTCAGTTGGGAGAGCGCTTCGTTCGCAACGAAGAGGTCGTCGGTTCGATCCCGATCAGCTCCACAAAGGACGGGATGGGCAGCTGTGTTGAAAGGATGGAGGTTTTCAGTGCTGCAGAATTTGTCGAGAGCGTCCCGTCACGTTGTCCGTGACGGGAAGGTCGTCGGTTCGATCCCGATCAGCTCCACAAGGTTGGTGATTAGTGGTTAATTGGTGATTAAAAGATGAGAACCGAATCAACCTCTCACCAGTTAACTAATTGACCAAAAGGATTTTTGGAGAAAGTATTTGTATCAGGAAGGTTTTTTATCTGAGGTCAAGTCCTGCGCGACAGAACGTTGCCCAACCCCGCCAGGTCCGGAAGGAAGCAACGGTCAGCATACAGTTTTGTGCGACGCAGAGAAGCTTGACCTCTTTTTATTCTGGAGTGTCGCAAGCACATCGCTTGCCGGAAAATCTCCGCGCCCATTCCGTCGGCGCTTCACGCGTGTGAAAAACGACGGCCCAATTCACATGATGTTCATTTCATTCCATTTCTATCTTCTTGCCATCGTTGCACGCCTTCGGGACGGTATCGTGGACGGCCATGGTGAGCAAAGCTTCGGTCGATCTGTAACGCAACTACGACGAGTGTTAGTGCCCGGCGGAACGACTCCGCGCCGCCACGGGCATGTTCCAGTTCGTCTCGAAGCGCTCTGGTATTCTCGACACGCTCAAAGGCTCCGGTGGAACATGTACCCGTATGAAAAAAGAAATTGTTATCAACTCGACGGCGAACGAGCATCGTATCGCCATTCTTGAAGACGGACGACTTGCAGAGTTGTTTGTCGAAACGCCCGGCAAAGACCGCAATGTCGGCGATATCTATCTCGGACGCATCGCCAAAGTCATGTCCGGCATTCGCGCTGCGTTTATCGACATCGGTCTCCCGCAAGACGCCTTCCTCCACTTCTCCGATATCGGCAACACTCTTCAGGAGTACAACGTCCTCTTTGAAGACGATGACGACGACGACGAAGAGCCGTCGAGTCCGAAGCCTATCCTGACGAGTACTCGCAGCTCTAATGAGGGTAACGGCGAGGCTGTGGCCGCCGAAACCGCCGTTGCAGCCGCACCGCCGCGCGACCGCCGCCATTACCAGAAGCAACAGCCGCCGCCACGCCAACCCGAAGTCAACCTCGAACGCGGACAACAAATCCTCGTCCAGATCACCAAGGAGCCGGTCGGTAAGAAGGGTGTCCGCGTGCGGTCGGAGATTTCCCTGCCGGGAAGATTCCTGGTGTTGCTGCCGTTTGTCGGCAAAGTAGGAGCTTCGAAGAAGCTGACGAATTTCAAAGAGAAGCGTCGGTTACGCAAACTCGTGCGCTCGTTGCTCCCGGAAGGGTTCGGGGCGATCATCAGGACGGTCGCCGAAGGTAAAGGCGAGGAGATGATCAAGCAGGACCTCGAGGAATTGCTCCGCGCGTGGCGGAACATCGAGAAAGCAGCAAAGACGGAAAAAGCCCCCGCGCTCCTCTACAAGGACATGAACACCACGTCGAGCGTCATTCGCGATTTGTTCTCCGCCGATGTGCAACACGTTGTCGTCGATGACAAGAAACTCTACAAGGAAATCCGTGCCTACGTGCAGTGGATGTCGCCCGACATGGCCAATCGCTTGGAGCCTTACCGGGACAAGGAGCCGATCTTCGACAAATTCGGAGTCGAGAAAGACATTCAGACACTGTTGAGCCGCAAAGTCTGGCTGAAGAGCGGCGGGTATGTGTTCATCGAGAAGACGGAAGCAATGACGGTGATCGACGTGAACAGCGGGCGGTACGCGGCGAAGAAGGAGCAAGAGCTCAATTCCCTTCGCACGAACATCGAAGCCTCCCGTGAGGTCTGCCGGCAGATTCGGTTGCGCGATATCGGCGGGTTAATCATCGTGGACTTCATCGACCTCGAAGACGAAAAAAACAAGAAGAAGGTATACGACGAGATCAAGAAGGAGCTTCGTCGCGATCGCGCCAAGGTCACTGTGCTGCCGATGACGGAATTCGGCCTTGTGCAAATGACGCGACAACGCATTCGGCAGAACGTGATGATGAGTTTCAGCGAGGCCTGCCCCACCTGTGGTGGAACGGGCCTGGTACAATCGAAAGATGCGACGATGAACCAGATCGAGCGCTGGGTCAAGCGCTTCAAATCCGAGTCGCGCGAGTTCCGGCTGGAGCTGTACGTCAACCCTACGCTGGCGGCGTTCCTCAAGCACGGCACCATCAGCAGGCTGACGAAGATGATGTTCAAGTTCTTCGTTCGCATCAAACTCGTTGCCGACCAGGCCGTGCCGATCGATGAGTTTCGGTTTATCTCAGTCAAACAGAAAAAAGACATCACCGGTCAATTCAAGGCGTAGGCCGCACGTTGGAGGATGTATGAAATTTTTTATTGACACTGCAAACATAGATGAAATCAAAGAAGCCGCGAGTCTCGGTTTGTTGGACGGAGTTACCACCAACCCGAGTCTTGTTGCCAAAGAAGGCAAGGAGTTCCGAAAGCTCTTGGAAGAAATCTGCAAGATCGTCGATGGCCCGATCAATGCTGAAGTTGTCTCTACGGATCTGGATGGCATCCTGAAAGAAGCCCGTGAGCTGGCGAAGATCCACAACAACATCGTTGTGAAAGTCCCCCTCATCAAAGAGGGCTTGAAAGCGGTGAAGCGTTTGAAAGATGAAGGCATTCGCACGAACGTCACACTCTGTTTCTCGCCCAACCAGGCCCTGATGGCGGCAAAGGCGGGGGCGTATTTCATCAGCCCGTTCATCGGCCGGCTCGACGACATCAGCCAGACGGGCATGGACCTCATCAAGCAGGTCGTAACGATCTACCGCAATTACAAGTTTGAAACCGAAGTCCTCGTTGCGAGCGTACGGCACCCCATCCACGTAGTAGAAGCAGCGATGATCGGGGCGGATATCTGCACGATGCCGTTCAAGGTGATCGATCAGCTTATCAAGCATCCGCTCACGGATATCGGCCTGGAAAGATTTCTGGGAGATTGGCGAAAGCTGCAGCAGAAGTAGATATGAAACGAACGCCGTTCTACGAGATTCACAAATCGCTCGGCGCCAAGTTAGTCGAGTTTGGCGGTTTTGAGATGCCCGTGCAATACACCGGCATCATCGAAGAACATCTCGCAGTGCGCAATGCCGTCGGCGTGTTCGATGTTTCCCACATGGGCGAGTTCGAAGTTCGCGGGAAGGACGCGCTCCCGTATCTCCAAAAAGTCACCATCAACGATGTTTCGAAATTGAACGATGGCAAAGCGCAATACTCGGCCATGTGTTACGACGACGGAGGTATTGTCGACGACATGCTGGTGTACCATCTCGAAGACCGCTACCTGCTTGTCGTCAATGCCTCCAACATCCCGAAAGATTTAGAATGGCTGAAATCACATCTTGCCGGAGATGTTCAGCTAACAGACGTGAGCGACAAGACCGCGCTACTGGCAGTCCAGGGCCCCAAGTCGTTAGCGACGCTGCAAAAGCTGACGGAGGTCGATCTTTCGACCGTGCAGTACTATCATTTCACACGCGGTAAGGTTGCCGGTTTTCCGATGATTATTTCGCGCACGGGTTATACTGGCGAAATCGGGTTTGAAATATATTTCGATGCTGACGTTCCAACGTGTGAGAAGGTCTGGCGTGCCCTGTTTGATGCGGGGAAGGAATTTGGCATTGCTCCCGTCGGATTAGGAGCGCGCGACACGTTGCGACTCGAGATGGGCTTCTGTCTCTATGGGAACGATATCGATCAGAATACCAATCCCCTGGAAGCCGGACTTGGCTGGATTACGAAAATCGACAAAGGCGAGTTCATCGGGAAGGAGGCTTTGGTCAAAACGAAAAAGGCGGGATTGAAGCGACGATTAGTGGGCTTCACGCTACCTGACAAGACGCTGGCCCGGCATGGGTATTCTGTCACGCAGAATGGCTCTACGGTCGGCCAGGTGACCAGTGGAACATTCTCACCATCGCTGCACCGCGGCATAGCGATGGGTTATGTCGCGAAGGAATTCGTCTCTCCCGGCACAACGGTTCATGTTCAAATACGCGGGAAAGATGTTCCGGCGACGGTCGTAAAAACTCCATTCTTACAGAAGTCGTAGAAGCAGAACATGAAGATTGACGTGACAGTAGCAGCGACGAGCGTTGACGAGCTTCAACTTCGCGAAAAGAATGTCATCGTGATCGATGTTCTGCGGTCGAGTTCGACGGTCGTGACGGCGCTCGCGAACGGGGCGCGCGAGATTATTCCGGTCACGAACATCGAAGCAGCGGTGAAGATTTCCGGAAGCTTGTTCGGCGATGTCACCTTGCGCGGGGGAGAACGACACGGGAAGATGATCCAGGGGTTTAATCTTGGCAACTCGCCGATCGAGTACAACGAAACGACCGTGAAAGGAAAGTCGATCATCTATTGCACCACCAACGGGGCGCTTGCCATGGCAAAGAGCCGCTACGCACGGAATATGGCGGTGGGCTGCTTTCTCAACCTGTCGAAGGTCGTCGAATTCATCTCTGGCGTGAATGACGACTTCATTATCATCTGCGCCGGGAATTCCACAGTCGCGAATGGTTTTTCCCTGGAAGACGTCGTGTGCGCAGGTATGATCGTTCAACAGGTGCAGGGAAACAAAGATCTTCGAATCGAGCTCACCGATTCATCGGCGGCCGCGCAAGCGCTCTATCGTAGCTTTGGCCGCTCGGTGCTGAAGATGCTCAAGAATTCCGACCATGGAAAGTATCTGGCAGGAATCGGCTTTGAGGAGGATCTCAGAGTCTGCGCAAAGGTTGATTCAGTTCCAGTTCTCCCGATGTTAACGGGTACGAGCGTAAAACTTCAGAAAGAAGAAACGCTCGCAGCCAAGCCGGATCCGGCCACGGTTGAAAAACCAAACGTTTAACGTCACCAGAGAGGAAAGAGACAATGGAAGAGAACGCACAACCGTCGAGAACCATCGACAGAGCGCAACGCCGACGCCAGGTCTTTGCGTTCGCCGGGATTCTTCTCTCCTTCATGATCTTGCTGTGCTTGATTTCCTACACATCCGAAGATCAGGCGAATGGCGACGTCGCGATCTGGAACATATTCACCAACAACCCTGATGTTGCTGCCAAAGCAGATCGAACCCACAATTGGCTTGGCTTGCTGGGAGCCGTTGTCTCCAGCTGGCTCATCAACTCTACTATCGGATACGCGATTCTCGTCCTTCCGTTTCTCCTGGTGATGTGGCTCTGGGCGTACTTGCGGGAGAAGAATCTTCAGAAGCTTATCGTTCCCACCAGCTACACACTGGCATTTGGATTGCTGTTTGCATCGATCAACGGGACAATTCGTCTCTTCGGCGATTCGCAGATCATACCGGTGGAATGGAGCGGCCTGGTCGGCGAATTTATCGCCGGTGTACTCTCGAAACTCACCGGCCGGACGGGGACGGTTCTTCTGCTGCTCGGCTCGCTCGTTACTGTCGCTGTTTTTGCGTTCGATGTCGATCTTCAAAAAGTGTATGAGAGGCTTCGTGCATGGGCGCGCAACTTTCTGGGATGGTTAGACGAAAGACGCTCCGCTCCCGACGAACAATCGACTTCCAAACGCCCCGACATTATCGAGATCAAAAAGCCGGACCTTGAACCGACGCCGCAGGTTCGACCTCGCGTGAGGAACGTTCAGCCAAACGTCGACCACATTCCGGAGGAAGCTGAGTCTTCGGTCGATTCAGACGAGCGCGTCGAATCGACTGCCCCTGCCGGCGCGAACGATGACATGGAATTAGACATCAAGCCGGCGATTCATGAAGCAGAAGTGAACTTTGATGAGCGGCGGCAAGAGGTCGATGATGGCGGCGTAGAAGAGATCGATTACGTGCCGCCCTCGGTCGATTTGCTGGATTCCGCGCGTGCGAGCGAGCAGGTCGATGAGATGGAACTCACAGCAAACGCCGAGCTTCTCCGGGCAAAGCTGGCGGACTTCGGCGTAGCAATCGAGAGCGTCTCGGTTACGCCCGGACCCGTCGTGACGTTGTATGAACTCGTGCCGGCCACGGGAGTCAAGATCAGCAAGATCGAAAGCCTGGAAGACGACATCGCGTTGGCGCTGAAGGCAAAAGGTATTCGCATCATCGCGCCGATACCGGGGAAAGGTACGGTCGGTGTCGAAATTCCGAACCACAACCCGGCGCTGGTAACCATCCGGTCGGTCATTAATTCGGCAAAGTTCCGGGAGAGTGCGGCTGCCCTGCCGCTCGCGATGGGCAAAACGATTTCGGGCGAAGTGTACGTCGACGACCTTTCGAGGATGCCCCACCTGCTGATTGCCGGGTCGACCGGTTCCGGAAAGAGCGTCGGGATCAACACGATTCTGACCAGCCTGATCTATCGCCTGCACCCCAGCGACGTCAAGTTCGTGATCATCGACCCGAAGAAAATCGAATTGTCGCTCTACATCAAGCTGCGAAAGCATTACCTTGCGGTTTCCTCCGACATCGACGAGGAGATTGTCACTTCGGCGAACAGCGCCGTGCTTGTGCTGAAGAGTGTAGAATACGAGATGGAAAAGCGTTATGATCTTCTCGCCTCGGCTGGTGTCCGCAACATTGCAGACTACAATGAGCGTGTGAAGGGTGGCCGCCTGCACGATACTGAAACCACGAAACATCGGAAGCTGCCGTATCTCATCGTCGTCATCGATGAGCTTGCGGATTTGATGCTTACCGCGGCACGCGAAGTCGAAGAACCGATCGCGCGTTTAGCCCAGTTGGCGCGAGCCGTCGGTATCCATTTGGTCTTGGCAACACAGCGGCCTTCCGTGGATGTTATCACCGGTGTCATTAAGGCGAATTTTCCGGCGCGCATTGCGTATCAGGTTGCATCGAAGGTTGACTCTCGCACGATCCTCGACATGAACGGCGCAGAGCAGTTGTTAGGTAACGGCGATTTGCTGTATCTGCCGCCGGGAAGCCCGAAGCCCATTCGCATCCAGAACGCGTTTATTTCAACCGAAGAGGTCGAACGCATCACGAATCACGTCGCGAAACAACAAGGATACAGCCAGCCCGCGCAGCTGCCGTCGGTCTTCGAGAAAAAAAAATCTTCAGGCTTGTCGGGTGGAGACGACCGGGATGAATTGTTTGAAGAAGCAGCGCGAATTATCGTGCGCCACCAACAAGGCTCGGTTTCGTTGTTGCAGCGTCGGCTGAAAATAGGCTACTCGCGGGCAGCGAGGGTTGTCGATGAACTGGAAGCTGTCGGCATTGTAGGCCCGTTTGATGGAAGTAAAGCGCGGGAAGTACTGGTCGAATCGGAGGCGGAACTCGAAGCACTGTTGAAAGGGATAAAAGCGTGAGGATGGCTGGCGTGTTCTCGATGCTCTTCGTTGCCTGCGCAGCTGTGGGCGTTGCGCAGCAAAAAGAGGTCACCGCGAACGATGTTACGGGAAACCTTCAACGACGGTACGAGTCGATGCAAGACGCTGTTGCGAAGTTCACGCAGCATGTCAAGTTTAGCTTCTCGAAGATCGAGCAAACTTTCGACGGCACGTTGACGATGAAGCGGCCGAATAAGTATCGCGTCGAATCCGAGCACCAAACGTTCGTCACCGACGGCTCGGCGATCTGGTCGTACTCGCCAATCAACAAGCAGGTGCTGGTAGACCGCTACAAGGAGAATCACAACACCATCTCGCCGGAACAATTCCTGCTCAAACTGCCGGAGCAATACTACGCAACACTCCTGGGCAGAGATACAGTAGCGAAGGCCCACACGTTCGTTCTCAAACTCGTCCCGAAAGATGACCAGGCCTTTATCAAATCCGTCAAAGTGTGGGTTGAAGACGGCACCTGGACAGTCCGGAAGGTGCTCATCGTCGATGTCAACGACACCGAGACGCAGTATTCCATCAACGATCTCAAACTCAACACCAACGTCAACGATTCACTTTTCTCGTTTACACCGCCGGCCGGTACCGAAGTAGTGGACCTCCGTTAACGAACCGAACTATGTCGCTCAACGCCAGGACACTTACGCGAACCGTCATCAGTTTTTTGCTGACCGCTGTTTTCCTTTACCTTGCCTTTCGCAACACCAATCTACAGGACCTGTGGAATTCGCTCAAAGGCGCTAACTTCTGGTGGATTGCAGCGCTCGTTCCCATCGGACTCTTTAGTCACTGGATTCGAGCGGTGCGCTGGAGGTATCTCATCGCGCCGATCAAGCGAAAGACCTCGACAAGGAATCTTTTCTCTGCCGTGATGATCGGTTACATGGTCAACAACGTGTTACCGCGGGCAGGAGAAATTGTTCGGGCGTACGTTGTCGGCAGGTTGGAGGGGATCTCCAAAAGCTCGGCTCTCGGCACTGTCGTCGTGGAACGCATTCTGGATACGATCACCTTCCTGTTCATGCTGTGCGTGATCCTGTTTCTATACCCGAAATCGATGGATCCTTTCGTTGAGAACGCGGAATCGGTGCGCATCTATTTCCTGCTCGGTACCTTCCTCCTGCTCATCCTGTCGACCGTGTTGTTCTTCAAGAGTGAGGCGTTGTTTCGCTTGATGAAAGTGTTGAAGCCTCTTGCTCCGAAACGGTATGCGGAGAGAATCGATCGGATATTTGAGTCGTTTCTGTCGGGCGTTGGCGCCGGTGCTGCCCGCGAGTCTCTGGTCGCAGTCTCTCTTCTCAGCGTGTTCCTGTTCGGGGTCTATGCCCTGTCGCTGTATGCCGCATTCTTAACGCTCGAACCGGTCGCCGCATTCCATTTTGATTTTGGCGTTGCGATGACTCTTCTGACGATCACTACGGTCGCCTACGTCCTGCCCGCGCCGGGAGGGATGGGGACCTATCATTCTTTCCTGACCTTTTCGCTCGTCAACCTGTACGGCGTCGATACGGTCAACGCGCTCAGTTTTTCCATCATCACGCACGAAATAAGTTATCTCACTATTACGCTGGTTGGATTGGGTTATGTCCTGAAAGATCATCTCCGTGTTTCGGACATAGCTTCTCAAACTCTCGAAGAACAAGACGTTCTGAACTATGAAACAAGTCACCCAACAAAATAAGACCGGCGTCGTGCAAGTGGAATCGGTGCCCGTGCCATCGCTGAAAGCCGGGCATCTGCTCGTGCAGGTACGTAGTTCGGTGATCAGCGCGGGGACGGAACGCGCATCGCTTGAATCGAGAAGGATGTCACTTGTGCAGCGCGCGAAACGTCAACCGGAGCTGGTCGTGAAGGTGCTTGAGCAGGTCCGGCAGTACGGCATCGTGCAAACGTATCGTCGTGTAAAGGCGCGGCTGGAATCGACTGCAGCGCTTGGATATAGTGCGGCGGGCGTTGTTGTTGCGGTCGGCGATGGAGCAGGGGAGTTCAAGCCGGGAGACCGTGTGGCGTGCGCAGGGGCTGGCTACGCGAATCATGCGGAGTATGCACTGATTCCGAAAAATCTTTGTGCGAAAATTCCAAAGGGCGTGGAGTTCGACGAAGCCGCCTACACGACGATCGGGGCCATTGCCCTGCAAGGCGTACGACAAGCTGAGCCGACCCTCGGAGAAACAATTGTCGTCATTGGTCTTGGAATTGTCGGACAACTCACGCTCCAACTTTTAAAGGCGAACGGCTGTACGGTTGTCGGCATCGACCTCGATCCGTGGTCGGTGAAAATCGCTAAGGAGTCGGGCGTTGACCTTGCGTTGGAACGGGCTGGCGCTGATGTCAAGAACGTCGTCCTGTCGTTCACGAAAGGCATCGGTGCCGACGCAGTGATCATCACGGCGGCGACGAAGAGCAACGACCCGGTGCAACTCGCGGGCGAATTGTGTCGCGAGAAAGGTCGTGTCGTGCTCGTGGGCGATGTGGGGTTAGAGTTGCCGCGTGCGCCCTACTACCGGAAGGAGCTGGATTTCAGACTTTCGCGCTCGTACGGTCCGGGCCGGTACGACCCAGGCTACGAAGAACAAGGGCACGATTACCCTGTTGGGTACGTGCGTTGGACGGAGAAGCGGAACATGCAGGAGTTTCTCAACCTCGTTGCTGCGAAAAAGATTGACCTTGCAAAAGTCACCACGCATCGTTTTCCGGTGGAGAAGGCTTCTGCGGCGTACGCACTCATGACGAACCGAAGCGCGTACAAGTACGAAAAGTACCTCGGAATCGTCTTACAGTATGGTAAAGAGAAGGCGGAAGAGCCAGCCGCGACCGTCGTTGTGGGTTCAGGAGAGAGCAAACCTTCCCCCACGGCGCTCAAGATCGGATTTCTTGGGGCGGGGAACTTCGCGCAGGCATCGTTGCTGCCGCATGTACGTCGTTTTTCTGGAGTGTCGCTCGTCGGCGTGTGCACTGGCAATGGACTGAACGCGAAGAATGTCGCCCGCACGTTCGATTTCCGCTTTGCAACGACGGATGCACGAGAAATTCTTGGGAATCAGGAGATCGGCACGGTCTTTATCGCCGCCCGTCATAATCTCCACGCTCCGTATGTCATTGAGGCGCTAAAGGCTGGGAAAAATGTTTTCGTCGAGAAGCCCCTCGCCCTGCATGCCGATGAGCTTAAAGAAATCGTTGCGGTGTTCAATAAAATCAATTCTCCAAAATCCGCGATCCGCAATCCGCGATCCGCAATCGTTCTCGTTGGTTTCAACCGCCGTTTCTCGCCTCACGGTCAACAGGTTAAGCGTTTCTTTGCGGATGCCGTCGGTCCGTTTGCCATCCAGTATCGGGTAAGTGCCGGCCTCATGCCAACAACACACTGGACGCGCGATCCTGTGGAGGGCGGAGGCAGGATCATCGGCGAGGTCTGTCACTTCGTCGATCTGATGCAATTCATCACCGATTCAACCCCCGCGAAAATCTTCGCCGAGCCTTTAGGAAAAGGGTCGGCCGGTTCTGCGGATGACGATTCCGTCGCGGTAACGATAACATTTCAGGACGGCTCTGTCGGTGTCATCACCTATCTTGCGAACGGAGACTCTTCCGTTCCGAAGGAACATCTTGAGCTCTATTCAACAAACAGAACTGCGATCATCGACAATTTCCAACTGCTGACGCTTTATCAACAAGGTAAGAAACGCACGTTCAGACTTTCTGCTATCGATAAGGGACATCAGGAGGAAGTTCGGCAGTTTCTGTTGGCTGTGAGAGATGGTAAGCCTTCGCCGATTTCCCTGGGAAGCGCAGTTACAACGACGCTGGCGACTTTCAAAATAATGGAGTCTTTGCAACGAGGAGTCCCGGTTTCATTATGAGTATGAGAAAGAGGATTCTCGCATACGCTGTTGTTGTGAGTGTCGCCGGGACATTTGTGACTCAGCATGGATATTCTCAGCCTGTTTCAAATGGTTTTGCATCTCCAAGGTTTTCGGTGTCGGTTGGCCTGGGTGGAGGAGTTCACTCCGCGCCGTTCCTGGTCGATTACATGAACGCCTTCCGCGTGTCGCAGTTGGGAGATCGACTGGATGATTTTTCTTCGATGCTGGAGTTTTTCGTTTCGCCGGAGTATCGTGTTCAACCGGAGTGGAGCGTTGCGCTGGAATACAGCCTGCTCGTGAAATCGCAGGTTGTCGGCGGTGGGCCGAATTCGTCGGGTTCGGAGTTTTCCTACAACGTCCACATGCCGACAGCGATCGTCCATTATGTGGTAAATGCTCCGGCGTACTACCTCAAATTCGGCGGCGGCATAGGATACCACGTCGCGTCGTTGCAGCAAACGCTCTCTGCGTACGGCGTGGAAGAGAATTTTTCCGCAAGCGGTGTTGGTTTCAAGCTGGAAGCGGTCGGCAATACAAAGTTCGACGAGACGATGTACGGCAGTATCGGAGTCGATGTGCGGTGGGACTTTCTGGGTGCGTTCAAAAACGCAAACGGGGTTGAGGCGTTCGAGCGGACGACGAATACGACGGCGAACATGCAGTTCTTCAGTCTCGGCCTCAAATTCGGCATCATGTTTCAGTTGTGACGGAGTGTTGATTGACGGTACTTCAAGCGGCTCTTCTCGGATTGATCCAGGGGTTGACGGAGTTTCTGCCGGTCAGCAGCTCCGGCCATCTCGTCTTGGCCGAACATCTGTTGCGCGTCCAGAGTTCGAACGACATCACGTTCGAAGTTCTTGTACACTTCGGCACGTTGCTGAGTGTCGTGGTGGTGTTCTGGAAGGACATCCTCGCCATCACGCAATCGTTCTTCCGGGCGTTCGTTCCGTTTCGTTTGGGCAAGACCTACTACCGGGAGCACGAGCCGTTCCGTCTTTCAATCTATATTCTCCTGGGCTCGATTCCGGCTGCGTTCGTAGGGATCAAGTACGAGGACGCAATCTCGGAAGCCTTCACCGACCCCAAGCTCGTTGCCGTAATGTTGGTGATAACGGGACTCATTCTCTTTCTCACCGGATTGGCAAAGCCCGTAGAAGGCAAGAGGGTCGGTTTTTTTTCTGCGATGGTGATCGGGATAGCACAGGCAGCCGCAATCATTCCGGGAATTTCGCGGTCGGGGTCGACCATCAGCGCGGCGCTGTACCAGAAGGTTGAACCGTATCATGCAGCGCGGTTCTCATTTCTCTTGTCACTGCCGGTCATTGCCGGTGCGACGCTCCTTAAGGTGAAGGAGCTACTCGTGGACGGCGGTTCTTCAGAAGGATTGCCGGCGCTTGTTGTGGGGATGCTGGTGTCGTTTGCCTCGGGCTATGTGGCCATCAAGTTCTTGCTTCGCATCATCGAGCGTGGAAAGCTCCGGTGGTTTTCGTTGTATTGTTTGGTTGTCGGTGTCCTCGGTATTCTGTTCATCTAACGTTTAAGGAGGTCCGTGTATGAGACGTGTTCTGCTGGCTCTGTTGCTGGTTCCGGTCATCATTTCTGCACAAACGAAAAAAGGAACGAAAATGGATGCGGGGAAAAAGCCGTATGCTGTGGTTGAAACGAACATGGGAACCATAGAAATAGAGCTGTTCGAGAAAGCGACGCCCAAGACGGTGAAGAACTTTATTGATCTTACTCAGAAGGGATACTACAAGGGCGTGATCTTTCATCGCGTCATCGACGGATTCATGATTCAAGGCGGCGACCCGACCGGAACGGGGCGCGGTGGAGAGAGTATTTTTGGAAAACCGTTCGAGGATGAATTCGTCGATTCGCTGCGCCACACGAGTCCGGGCATCCTCTCGATGGCGAATCGTGGACCCAACACGAATGGCAGCCAGTTTTTCATCACGCTGGTTCCAACACCCTGGCTCGACGGCAAGCACACGATCTTTGGCAAGGTGGTGAAAGGACTGGATGTCGTGCAAGCTATCGGCAAGGTGCAGACGACAAAGCCGCTGGACAAACCGGTGAAAGACGTGGTGATGAAGAAGGTGAGCATCGTAAGGAAATAGGATCGATGGAGTAATGGAATGATGGAGTAGTGGTCGTTGGAGCCAGCACTCCATTACTCCACTGCTCCAATCCTCCACCTCACGAATTCACTCACCATCAACGGAGCGCTCATGGCAGACAAGAAAGAATTCTTCACCTCGCGCTGGGGAATGATTTTGGCCGTCATCGGCATCGCAGTGGGGACGGGCAACATCTGGCGATTTTCCCGCATCGTGGCGCAGAACGGCGGCGGGTCGTTCCTCATCCCGTGGGTGATTTTCCTGCTGATCTGGTCGGTGCCGCTGATTATTGCCGAGTTTGCCATCGGGAAGTACACTCGCTACGGCACCATCGGCGGGCTGGCAAAACTCGCCGGTGAAAAGTTCGCGTGGATGGGAGCGTTCGTCGGTTTTGTGGCGACTGCGATCATGTTCTACTACTCTGTGGTAGCGGGGTGGTGTATGAAATACCTTACCAACGCTGTCTCAGGCTCGCTTGTCTCCACCGAAGACCATCTTGCGCTTTGGAATTCGTTCACGACCGGCTACGAGCCGATTTTCTTTCATCTGGTTGCTATGCTCATTGGCGCTTTCGTGATCTACAAAGGCGTCGTCAGCGGTATCGAACGCACGAATCGTATCCTGATCCCGTCGCTTCTCGTCATTCTTCTCACGCTTGCCGTTCGCGCAGTGACGCTTCCCGGCGCGTGGGACGGGATCGCCTACTTCTTCACACCGAGTATGGAGACTCTGCTCGACTACAAGGTTTGGCTCGCAGCTCTCACGCAAAACGCCTGGGATACCGGCGCGGGGTGGGGGCTGATTCTGACGTATGCCTGCTATGCACGGCCAAAAGAAGACATCTCTCTCAATGCCGCGCTCACAGCGTTCGGCAATAACTCCGTTTCACTGCTCGCCGGCATCACGATTTTTTCAACCGTCTTCGCCCTTGCTCCAGGCGATGGCGTCAAAGAACTCATCTCAGGCCAGGGAAGTACCAACACCGGCCTCGCATTCATTTTCTTGCCGCAACTCTTTGAAAAAATGCCGGGCGGTCCATTCATCCAGTCTTTCTTCTCAACAATTTTCTTCCTCGGCCTTTCCTTTGCTGCGATGACGTCGTTGATTTCGATGATCGAGCTTGCCGTAAAGGTTTTTATCGACATGGGTGTCCAACGGAATCGTGCGCTGGTGATGGTTGCCCTGGTCGGATTTCTGCTCGGTATCCCTTCTGCTATCAGCTTGACTTTTTTCGAGAATCAGGACTGGGTGTGGGGCATCGGATTGATGATCAGCGGCGGATTCATCTCGTTCGCGGTCATCAAGCACGGAGTGGATAGGTTCCGTCAGGAAGCCGTCAATGGAGAGGGGAGCGACGTTCATGTCGGACGATGGTACAACGTCGTCGTCTCGTGGCTCATACCGATTCAGGTGATTGTACTGATCGCGTGGTGGTTTTATCTCGCGATCTTCTCGTTCGACACGGAGGGATGGTGGAACCCGTTCCACACCTACAGCGTCGGGACCTGTCTGCTGCAATGGGGTGTGGTGATGGTGCTGTTCATCAGCTTCAACCGTTGGATGGTGCGAAAAACATTCGCCCGCCAGATCCCGACCGAAGGTCGGGACGGGCTGGCTCGGAGGGAGGCTTAGCATGGGAACCTGGACACTTTTGACCATGATCATCGTCGTCGGAACCGTGTGGGGCGGCTTTCTTGCAGTTCTAATGACCGCGCTCAACAAGGAAAAAAAGAAAAATGATTAACTGATGTTACGCAAGATACAAATATTGCCACGACCTTCAGGTCGTGGAACACGAATCCATAAGCATCTGGCGGGCTTTAGCCCACAGATACATCGAGTATTGGGTTAAAACCCCATAAAAAGGGGCATTCCCTGATCCACGAGCTAAAGCTCGTGGCAATCGCTTGGTACGTTTCAGCAACTCCATTCATCTTGGAGACAGAATTTTCACCATCTGCGTAACATCAGTGATTAGGTGCGAAATTTGAGGCTGTCCAAAAAGTCCGAAAGTGCTGTGTTGTCAACGTTCAGATTCTGGATTCCAAGCTGATTTCCGTCATCTTTGTAGGTCGAGCAGTCTGCTCGACCTACATTTTGGACAGCCTCGTGTCCCAACGGGACGAGGGGGTCGAACTGCTCGCGAGCATGATTGTAGCTCATCGGAATGCGTTCGCTTGAGAACAAAAACCTCATGACGTATCGGGAACTCCATACGGCGCTTTCAAAAAAGCATTTTTCGCCGGTCTATCTCATCTACGGTGAGGAGGGTCTGCTGATCGATGAGTGCGTGCAGGCGATCGTCGAGAAGGCGATCGACCAGAATACGAAAGGCTTTAATCTTGATGTCATGTACGGGAGCCAAGCCGACGCGCAAGATGTCGTCGCCCATGCATCGTCCTTCCCCATGATGAGCGAGCGCCGCGTGGTCGTGGTAAAGGAGGCGGAGAAACTCGCAGCAACGGAAGCTGCACGGGAGTTGTTTACTGCGTACATCAAAAAGCCGCTCGAGTCCACCTCCCTAATTCTTGTTGCGGAAAACCCGGACTTCCGCAAGAAACCCTTCACCGACCTGAAAAAATCTGCCGAGCTCATCGAGTGCAAGCCGTTCTACGATAGAGAGGTCCTCGCGTGGATTACCGACCGTATCACCAAGCTTGGCAAGCAGTCAAGTCCCGAAGTGTGCCGATTGCTCCAGGCATACGTCGGGAATTCGTTGCGCGCGTTGCAGAGCGAGATCGAGAAACTGTTTATTTATGTCGGCGACAAGAAACAGATCGAGCCGGAAGACGTTGCGGGCGTTGTTGGCGAGACAAAGGGCTACACCGTGTTCGAATTACAAAACGCCGTCGGGAAGCGGGATATCAGTCAGGCGATTCAGATTCTTGAGCGGATGCTGGAATATGGCGAGAGCCCCCAGCTCATGATCGTGATGTTGACGCGCTTCTTCACGCAACTCTACAAGCTTACAGAGCTGAAGCAGCGTCGCGCTTCAGAACAGGAGATGGCGGCGGAGCTTGGCATCCGACAGTACTTCGTCAAGCAATATCTCGGCTTTGTCACGAATTTCAGCAAAGACCATATCGAGCAGAATTTCCGTGCGCTCCTCGATGCCGACCTGACGCTCAAAAGCAGCTCCCGCGATCCGCATCTCGTCATGGACCTGCTGGTCTACTCGCTGGTGAAAGGCTCCGCACAACTCGAGCTCATTCCCGTCTGATCGATGACCGCACAAGAACAAAACCTCTTCGCCGCACCGCCCCAGAACGATTGGCTGTACTGTGGTTTGGTTCTCCTCGGAATCGCGGTCTTTATCGGACTTGCCGAGTCCCTTCGCAAGTTTTTCCGCTGGACGCCTGAATCCACGCGAACATTAGTGCACATCGGCGTCGGTGTGCTCACGACCTTCACTCCTCGCATCTTTCACTCCGGTGTTCCTGCAATCCTCCTTGCCCTTATTTTTATCTTTGTGAATTCTTTGACACTTCGCTCGCGGAGGTTGAAAGGAATGCATGGGACAGAGCGCGTTTCGTACGGCACGGTGTTTTTCCCAGTCGCTTATCTGATTCTCGTTTTGCTCTTCTGGGATCGTGAGCCGGCAATTCTCATCCTGTCCATGCTGGTGCTCGCCTTTGGTGATTCCGCTGCAGCGTTCACCGGAGAAAACAATCGATCATCGACGGCCTACAGGTTGACCACGGATAAAAAATCGGTCGAAGGATCTATAACGATGTTCGTCGTCAGTTTCATTACGGTGTTTGCCGGCATCCATCATTTCGGCGCCAGGCTGAATCTGCCGCTGGATTATGCGCTCGGCCTTGCGTTTGCGACTGCGTTGACGGCAACGGCGTGGGAAGCGCTTTCCTCCCGCGGTCTCGACAACTTAACCGTTCCTGTATCCTCCGCCTTCGTGATGTCGACCTACATTTTTCCTTCGTACGTCAACCACGAGCAGCTCTCGCTGGGTGTGGTGTTCGGGCTGTTCGTTGGGGTGATCTCGTATTACTCGAAATTGCTGGCACCGAGCGGCGCGGTGATGACGTTCCTGCTGGCCTCGGCGCTTTATGGCTTGGGCGGCTGGCAATGGACGGTGCCGATCCTCACGTTCTTTCTTCTTTCGAGTTTCTTATCAAAAGTCGGACGAGAGCGGAAGGCATCGCTCGACACGGTTTTTGAGAAGAATGCCATACGGGATTACTCCCAGGTCGCGGCTAATGGAGGAGTTGCGGGCGTTCTCGTTCTTCTTTCTTACCTTATCCGTGATGTTAACTTCTATCCGCTCTATCTCGGTTCCGTCGCTGCGGTTACTGCCGATACCTGGGGAACGGAAATCGGTTTGTTGGCGAAACGCAAGCCGCGGTTAGTGACGTCGTTCAAGAGTGTGGAGCGCGGCACGAATGGAGCGGTGACAATGCTGGGTCTGATCGGTGGGGCTGTTGGAAGCGTTGCTATCGTCTTGAGTGCGATGAGCTGGATTGGAGATTCGAGATTATGGATTGGAGTGGTGCTGGCAGGATTGTTGGGAAGTTTGGCAGATACTGTTCTTGGCGCCACAGTGCAAGCGCAGTACCGCTGCAGCGTGTGTGGAAGAACAACCGAGAAAACCGCTCACTGCGACACACCGACGACACTGGTGCGCGGCTATCGCTGGATAAACAACGATGCGGTAAATTGGATGTGTGCCGTCACAGGAGCAATAGCGATGTTAGCGTTGAGCAAACTCTGATCCCAAATCACTGATCACTTACCAATCTCGAATTTCACACGCCATGCTCAACTATATCTGGATGTCGCTCGTTGCAGTAGGGATACTTGTCTCGGTTGGCAGCGACGCGAACGATGAATTCAAGAACACCTACCGCAACGGAACTCCCTTTGAAGCGAGGATGGAAATCAAGAAGTATCCGACCGAGTTAAGAGCGACGTGGGAAGGCGATCTCATTCTTGCTCCGGAACTATTCAACGAGTTCTATGGTGTGCAGCAGGCAACCGCTGAGGTTCGGCAGCCAATTGTTATTTCGACTGCTGAGTCCGGTGAATCTGTACTGGTCATGTCGATCGGCGAATTGACACCAGCGCGCTGGAAGGAAATGGCCAAAAACGCCACGACGAAGGACAAGCTCACGGGCAGAGTTCAGTCCATTCGATTCAGCGAAGACAGAAAATTCGCCACGCTCCAGATCGTCTTCGAGCCGATTCGCTTCGTCAAACTCAGAGCGATTACCCAGGCGGCGATTGATTACGCGAAAATCGCTGTGGAGATAGCCATCGGCCTCATCGGCATCATGGCGCTCTGGCTGGGCGTGATGAAGGTAGCGGAAGAGGCCGGATTGGTGAAAATCCTGACCGGGCTACTGGCGCCGCTTTCCCGCCGACTCTTCCCCGATGTTCCCACAGACCATCCTGCGATCGGCGCAATGATCATGAACATCTCCGCCAACATGTTAGGGTTGAGCAATGCCGCAACGCCGTTTGGCTTGAAGGCGATGGAAGAGCTCAATAAGCTCAATCCCAAGCTTGGCACTGCGACCAATGCGATGTGTACATTCCTGGTGATCAATACATCGGGATTGGTCTTGATTCCGGCGACGGCCATCGCTGTTCGAGCGGCTGCCGGTTCGTCGAACCCCGGCATCATCATCGGCACGTCGATCTTCGGTGCGGGTTGTGCGACGATAGCGGGATTGATTGCCGTGAAGATCCTTGAAAAGCTGCCGCGCTACAAGAAAGATTCCGATTAGAGAAAGACCTCGGAGGTTTCGCGCGTCTGTGCGAAGCTAAACCTCCGAGGTCTACAAAAACAGGAGACACGCCATGGCTGAAATCTTCCGCGCGGTTATCAATGTCATTTCGATAGTTGCGATCCCATTGATCCTGTTCGTATTCCTCGGCTGGGGTATCGCAAAGAAAGTCAAAGTGTACGAGGTCTTCGTGGAAGGGGCGAAAGACGGCTTCAATACCGCGGTGCGTATCATCCCGTACCTCGTTGCCATGCTGATGGCTATCGGTATTTTCCGCGCAAGCGGAGCGATGGAGCTGCTCACGACAGTTCTCACGCCCGTCACCAATCTCATCGGCATGCCTGCCGAAACATTGCCGATGGCCATGATGCGACCGCTCTCCGGCAGCGGCTCGCTCGGCATCATGACGGAGCTGATGAAGACCCACGGGCCGGATTCGTTCATCGGCGTGCTCGCATCGACGATGTACGGCAGCACGGAGACGACCTTCTACGTGCTGGCGGTGTATTTTGGATCGGTCAACGTCAAGAGCACCCGACACGCCTTGCCTGCCGGTTTGATTGCAGATGTTGTCGGGATGCTGGCGGCTGTTTTCATTTGTCGAATGCTGTTTGGGATTTGATAAGCCGGATTCGATTTATTCTCTTCTTCGCAGAGTGCGTCGTTACTAATCGTAGGAATCTCAGTCGCCGTTTTTTCACTTCTGAAAAATGTCTTCGTGTGGCATAGCAGGAGCACAGAGTTTCCCTTGCATTTCACTCTATCTCTCTCTATCTTTTTCCGGCTTTGCAACCGTCGTTACTCCGAACGCTGACAACCGATATGTCCCTTCTTAATACTCTTGTTGCAAAAACCCTCCCGTATGTTCCGAAATCTCTTGTGAGGCAAGTTTCTAAGCGTTATATCGCCGGTACGTCGCTCCAGGATGCTGTTCGCGTTATCAAGGCCTTGAATGCTCGCGGCATGATGGCAACGCTCGACCTCCTCGGTGAAGATGTCCATGAACAAACAGAGGCGGCGGCGATCAAAGATGAATGGCTGAAGATTGTCCAGTCAGTCAACGACCAACAACTGGATTCGAATGTTTCCCTGAAACTGAGCCAGCTCGGTCTTCGCATTGATCGGGAGCTTTGCTTTCGCAATGTTTCGGCTATCGTTGAGGCGGCGCGGAGGGTGGGGAATTTTGTCCGAATCGACATGGAGGATTCCTCGACGACCGACGATACGCTGGCATTGTACCGGCGGCTGCGGGAATCCGGCTTCGATAACGTCGGCATCGTGATTCAGACGTATATGCGGCGGAGTGAGGAAGACATTCGCTCGCTCGCCAGTTTGAAGGCGAACTTCCGGCTCTGCAAAGGCATTTACATCGAGCCGGCGGAAATTGCCTACCGCGATCGGGATGATATCCGACGCAACTTCGTCCTTCTTCTCCGCGCGATTTTTGAAAGCGGCTGTTACGTTGGCATTGCGACCCACGATGAGTACGTTGTCGAAAAGGCTTACGAGTTGATCGAGAAGTATCAATTGAGCCGTGATCGTTACGAATTCCAGATGTTGCTCGGCGTGCGAGAGGAGCTGAGGGATTCCATTCTCCGCAAAGGCTACCGGTTGCGAGTTTACGTTCCGTTTGGCGAGAAGTGGTACGCCTATTCGGTGCGTCGGTTGAAGGAAAACCCGGAAATAGCGGGCTATGTGATGAAAGCGATGTTTCATATCAATAACTGATGCTACCCATACCATGAAGAACATTGTTCCGCTTTCCAGAATCCCGCCATTGAGCGGGATCTCCCGCCTTCCAGCCTGCCCGCCGCCTTGGACCCTAATATTGGCAGGCGGGGATTCCGCTGTTAGCGGTGCCGTCACGCCTCACGGTGTGACGAGCATTCTCGTCCCGAACAAAGTTCGGGACGGAAGATTCCAAGAAGCGGAACCGTGAAGGCGGGACTTGGTGGCTTCGTGGCAAAAATTTAATCTTGCGTAAGATCAGTCAATAATTCAAGATAGTCGGCTCCTGTACGTTTTCCCCTTGTCACCTATCTAATGGGAGGTCCCTATGGCTGAACCAACTCCGATGAAGTTTGAACCGTTCATCCCCGCATCGCAAGAGGTCAAGGAATTCTCGGTCAAGGCGATCATCCTTGGCTCGTTGTTCGGCATTCTCTTCGGCGCGGTCACGGTCTATCTCGGATTGCGGGCGGGGCTCACGGTGTCCGCCTCAATCCCGATCGCCGTGTTGTCCATCAGTTTACTCCGCCTGTTTGGTCGCGGCACGATCCTCGAAAATAATATCGTCCAGACGACCGGCTCGGCGGGCGAGTCCGTAGCGGCGGGAGTCATCTTCACGCTGCCTGCGCTCATTTTTCTCGGCTTTCCACTAGAATACACACGAATTTTTATTCTCGCGATGATCGGCGGATGGCTCGGCGTTCTCTTCATGATTCCTCTGCGTCGCCAATTGATCGTCAAAGAACATGGCAATCTCGCATATCCGGAAGGCACTGCGTGCGCGGATGTCTTAGTTGCAGGAGAGAAGGGCGGATCGTTTGCCGGACGCGTCTTCATGGGACTGGGTTTAGGAGGTGTCTATGCATTCTTGATGCATGCGATGGGATTCTGGCCTCGGACACCGGAGTACCGCCCGAGCTGGTTCGACGGCGCGTCGGTCAAAGCGGAAGTGACACCGGAATACCTCGGCGTCGGTTATATTATCGGACCGAAAGTTGCCGGGACGATTTTTGCCGGCGGTGTGTTTTCCTGGCTCTTGATGATTCCCGCCATCAAGTTTTTCGGCGGGATGTTGAAAGAACCCCTCTACCCGGGAACAGTGCCGATTGCTCTCATGGAACCGAATCAGATCTGGGCGAGCTACATCCGGCCGATGGGTGCCGGCGCTGTTGCGGCAGCGGGCTTGATTACACTCGGCAGAACCTTACCGACGATCGTTGAAGCATTGCGAGCCGGCGTTAAAGATCTTTCTGCGGAACGCAATGCAACGGCTCGAACCGCCTCGCGCACCGAGAACGACCTCCCCATGAATATCGTGATGATCGGCTCGACCGTCCTTGTTGTCTTTATCTGGGCACTCCTCACGTTCATGCCGATTCCCAATGCAGAGACTGGCGGTCTCTCCAATCTCTTATCCGCACTTCTGGTCGTGATCTTCGGTTTCCTGTTTGTCACCGTGTCCTCCCGGATTGTCGGGCTCATCGGAAGTTCCGCCAACCCGGTCTCCGGTATGACAATCGCAACGCTGATGGCGACCTGTGCGCTGTTCCTCGCGGCCGGCTGGACGGGCGGGGCGTACAGCGCTCTTGCCATCACGATCGGCGGTGTGGTTTGTGTCGCTGCGGCGAATGCAGGCGCAACATCGCAGGACTTGAAGACGGGATTTCTGGTCGGAGCGACGCCGTGGAAGCAGCAGGTTGGCCTCATGATCGGAGTTATGGTGTCGGTCTTCGTTATCGGCTTGACGTTAATCATGATGAACAAAGGATTGGCGGAATACAAATCGATGCAAATGGCCTTCGACATCGACAACCCGCCACAGGGCGTTCAGGTGGAATCGCGGGACTTCGAGCATCAAGGGAACATGTATTATCTCATTAATGCCATCGGCTCTCGCACGGTTGCAGACGGGAAGTATCTGTACAATCCCGAGACCAAAGTTATTGAGGTGCAGTGGATTCAAGGCATCGGCAGTGAACGGGCAGCAGCGCCGCAAGCTCGGTTAATGGCTACGGTGATTAACGGAATTTTGAACCAACAGTTGCCTTGGGGGTTGGTTTTGCTTGGAGTTTTTCTCGTCGTTGTGGTCGAATTGTTAGGCGTTCGATCGCTTGCGTTTGCGGTCGGTTCCTATCTGTCCATTGCCACGACTTTGGCGATATTCTCCGGTGGCATTGTGCGATGGCTGGCGGAAGGAAAGAAAGAGGCAAGCCACGGTGAAGGCGAAGTAAGCTCCGGTGCCCTGTACGCCAGCGGCTTGATCGCTGGCGGCGCAATCTTCGGCCTTGCCGCAATCGGCATTGCGTTGATGGAAGAAGCGGGGTGGATCAGCCGCGGCTCCTTCTTGCTCGGCCCAACGATTTTCCCGTGGTTGAGCGAGCAGCCTCTCTTCTCGGTCGCTATGTTCCTTCTCCTTGCAGGCTCGCTGTATTACTACGCCAAAAAGCCCATTCAAATGAAACAGCAATAGATTACCTCTAAGCGGATTTTTCCTTTGGGAAGGCGGCTGAGCAAGCCGCCTTCTCTGTTGTGCGGTTTCCGAGCCGGCCGGAAGAAATATATATCCACCTTTCCGACGGATTACTGGTCAATTCCGTTGCATTTCCCGCCCGCTTTTACTACTTTTTGTTCGTTCTCATTGGTAAGTCCTCCCACTTACCTCCCCTCCATACAACGTAGAAGGAGATCGATGTCCTCTCAGTCAGCACAGGACACACTGCTCAAAATCCTGCAGGAAGAGAATCAAAGGCTGAAGAGGGCAGTTGAAGAGCTTTCCATTCTCAACGACCTCGCCCGTGCCATCGGAGCCTCCCTCAACACGCAGGAGATCATCCAGACGATCGTGCGCCGTTCGCTCCGCGCAATGAACGCAGATCAGGGTGTCATCACGCTGGTGGATGAGCAGGCGAGCGGAACGATGAAGACGCTCGTGCGCACGATGGTCAGCTCCAGCGAACAGGAGCAATTTCATTTCCACCAGGCACTGTTGGGCTGGATGCACCTGAATAAAAAGCCGCTCGTGACGAGTGAGCCGAAAAACGACGAGCGCTTCCGCGGTATTGAGTGGGATGAATCGATCCATTCGCTCATCGCCGTGCCGATGATGGTGAAATCCGAGCTTCGCGGTGTGCTGGCTGTCTATAATAAGAAGGGCAGTGCGAAATTCACCGACGACGACCAGCGCCTTCTTGCCATCATCGCGACGCAGTCAGCGCAGGTGGTGGAGAACGCCCGGCTCTACGAAAAAGAGCAGGCGTTCATCCGGATGCAGGAAGAGGTCCGCCTTGCATCGATGATTCAGATGGAACTCCTTCCCAAAGAATCTCCCCACGTGCCGGGGTATGAAATCGTTGGCCGCACCATACCCGCCCAAACTGTCGGCGGCGACTACTTTGATTTTATTCCTGTGGACGACCATCGCATCGCGATCTGCCTTGGCGATGTATCCGGCAAAGGTCTCCCCGCCTCACTTCTGATGGCAAACTTACAGGCCACGCTGCGCGGTCAAACGCTGCTGAATGTCTCACCGAAAGAATGTCTCTCCCGTTCCAATCGACTTCTGTTCCAGAGCACGAGCCCGGAAAAATTTGCAACGCTCTTCTACGGAATCCTCGACGCCCAACGCCACGTTCTTCTGTATTCGAACGCCGGCCAGGACCATCCCTTCGTCTTACGAGATGGAAAAGAACCGCTTCGTCTTCAGGAAGGAGGTATCCCGCTGGCGATGATGGGCGACTTTTTGTACGATGAAGGCGAAACAACTTTGAATCCCGGTGATGTCGTCGTGATGTACTCCGATGGAATCACGGAGGCGATGAATGCTGAAGAAGAGCAGTTCACAGAACAGCGAGTCGCTGAAGTGTTACGGGAACATCAGCACGAACGCCCGGACGTCTTGCTCGACAGTCTCACGAAGGCGGTCACATCGCACGCGGGCAACACACCGCAGTCGGATGATATGACCGTCGTTGTCGTCAAGAGAGTTCAATAGCATCAAGCAAAACTTGAGACACACCTAAGCGTTCAGATTTTCATATCTCATTCGCATTCTGTGGCTGTCATTAAAGCTCTTAGGAGGAGAGAATGATCGGCCAAACCATATCGCATTACCATATCCTCGAAAAGTTAGGTGAGGGTGGGATGGGCGTTGTCTACAAAGCCCAGGACACCAAACTCGACCGCACCGTCGCGCTCAAGTTCTTGCCCTCTGATGTCGTGGCAAGCGAGGAGGATAAAGCGCGCTTTTTGCAGGAAGCAAAAGTCGCAGCTACGCTGAACCATCCGAATGTGTGCACCATCTACGCCATCGAAGAATACGACGACCCAGACGCCGCGGAAAAGACGACCTTCATTGCCATGGAGTATGTCGATGGAACAACGCTGCGGGATAAATTAGAAGCGGGTCCATTAACGATCATTAATGCGCTGAAGTACACCATCCAAGTCGGAGAGGCGCTCCACGAAGCGCACAGCAAAGGCATTGTTCACCGTGACATCAAAGCCGAAAACACCATGGTCAACAGCAAAGAGATGGTCAAAGTCATGGATTTCGGCTTGGCAAAGCTCAAGGGGTCATTGAGGAAAAGCCGGACGGGAACAACGAGGGGAACGCTAGTCTACATGTCCCCCGAACAGGCGCGCGGCGAAAGTGTTGACTCTCCAACGGACATCTGGTCGCTCGGGGTTTTGCTGTACGAAATCCTCACCGGGCGGCTGCCGTTTTATCACGAGTACGAGGCTGCCATCGTCTACTCTCTCCTCAATGAGTCCCCCCCTCCGCCAAGAGATCTCCGTGAGGAGATTCCTGAAGAGTTAGAACGCATCACGCTGAAATGTTTGAGAAAAGAATGGCAACACCGCTATCCATCTGCCCGACACCTTGTCGTCGATCTCCAGAACGTGATGAAGGCGCTCGACGCCGGTACGCCCGTGGCAGCGCTCGAACGCAGGAGAAAAACAGAATCACGAAAAGAAACGGAGCGGAAGCCTGCGACGATCATGGTTGCCGTCATTCCGGGCTATTCCGAGATCGTTGCAACGCTCGACGCGGAGGAAGTAGCCTCCGTGATGGAACAGTGTCGTACAGTCATCGAACGCCTTGCACGGAAGTATGAAGGGACGGTCCACAAAGTTTCAGGAGGCAATTTTGTTGTTCTGTTTGGTCTTCCCGAAGCGATTGAGAATGCCGCACACAAGGCAGTACATGCTGCGGTCGAAATTCGCGCCGAGCTTCAACGGCTTGCCCAAGAAGAAAATCTGCTCAGACATCTCAATCCCTCTATCGCCATTGATACGGGCCTTGTCATTGCCGGAAGTGTCGGACCGGATGAGAAGAAAGACTATACCGTTATCGGTGATCCCATGGAGCTTGCATCGAAGCTGGTTGAGATCGTCGAAAAGGGGCAGGTCGTGGTTGGGCCATTGACCCAGAAACAAACCAAAGAGGACTTCGACTACACCAAAGGAAGATCCATCCCCTTCAAGGTTGGCAAGGAGTCAGTGCCCTCCTATGAGCTCGGAGGTGTGAAACAGAAGACGGAACGGATTCGGTTGGGCATTGAGAGAATGGTGTTTTCAGAAATGGTAGGACGGGAGAATGAATTCAACAAATTGGAATTGCATGTGCTGAAGGCTATCAACGGCGAAGGATCGATTGTCAATGTGATCGGCGAGCCGGGTCTTGGCAAGTCTCGCTTGATTGCCGAGTTAAGAAAAAAAGAAGTACTCGGGCGAGTTCTTCTGTTAGAAGGGAGAGCAGTCTCGCACGGCCGGAACCTGAGTTTCCACCCCATCATCGGAATCCTGAAAAGCTGGGCAGGGATTGAGGAAGAGGACACGGAGGAACAATCGCACCGAAAGCTCGAACAAGCGATCGCGCGACTCATTCCCGATGGGGTTGAAGAGATTCTTCCGTTCGTTGCGACCCTCATGGGGATGCGGCTTGTAGGGAAACATGCAGAACGGGTGAAAGATATTGGCGGCGATGCAATGATGAAGCTGATCCAAAAGAGCATGAGAGAGTTGATCCTCAAAGGTTCTGAGAGACGGCCGATTCTCTTCATCATCGAGGACTTACACTGGGCGGATCAATCGTCGATTATGTTGATGCAGTCGCTGTTTCGTTTAGCCGAGAAGCATCGCGTTCTCTTTATCAACGTCCTGCGGCCAAACTACGAGGAGACGAGCGATCGACTGTTAACCAGCATTCGTGAGCGTTATCCGAATTTGAGCGCGGAGATCCAATTAGAGCCGCTGCAGGAACGAGACTGCGACCTCCTGATACAGAATTTGGTCAAGGTCAGTGATTTACCTCTGAAGATCAAAGAAACGATCCTGAGCCGGGCGGAAGGCAATCCGTTCTTCATCGAGGAAGTTGTTCGCACCTTTATCGATGAGGGCGCTATTGAAATCAAGGATGGTCAGTTTAAGGTCACGAAAAAGATTGAAAACGTCGTGATCCCCGACTCGATCCAGCAAGTGCTGATGACGCGCATCGATAAGTTGGATGAAGAGACGAAATCGCTGCTCAAGATCGGCTCGGTCATGGGCCGCGGCTTTTTCCACAAGATTCTCGTGGAAGTCTCGAAAGCCATCGGGGATGTCGACGAGCATCTTGAATATCTGAAGGAAGTCCAGTTCATCCGAGAACATCGGCGCGCAGAAGAGCTTGAATATCTGTTCAACCATGCGCTCGTTCAGGAAGTTACGTACGAATCCATTCCACTGAAGAAGCGCAAAGAGCTCCACCTTCGGGTGGCTCGGGCGATTGAAGTCGTCTTTGCCGACCGCCTGCAAGAATTCTTCGGCATGTTAGCAATGCATTACAGCCGGGCGGATGAAATGGAGAAGACAGAGGAATATTTGGTCAAAGCCGGAGAGGCGACGCTGCAATCGGCTGCTTCACACGAGGCGCTCGGTTACTTCCAGGAAGCAATGAAGCTGTACATGCAAAAGTCTGACAAGACCGCCGATCCGGAGAAAGTGGCGATGTTCGAGCGGAACATCGGGTTGGCGCTCTACAACAAAGGCCTTCTGGTCGATGCTGTGGAGCATTTTGATCGAGCCTTGGAAGCGATGGGAGACAAGGTTCCGAAAAGTCGCCTCAGCTTGCTGTTGGGGGGAATTCGGGATTTTATCGTTCTCTTGAAAAATCTCTATCGTCCGTCCGACAAAAAGAAGCGACGGCCGACCGAAAGGGAAGAGCTCGTGTTTGCCTTTCGCCTGAAGAGGACGAATGCGCTGGCAAACTACGATCCACAGCGGCTGTTCTTTGACCTTCTCGGCACGATCCGATGGCGAAGCGGTTTCAGCCTGCGCAATGCCGACGCTTGTCATATTTATTCGCTGGGGTCGTCGTTGATTACGTTCAGCGGTATTTCTCTCGTGCTGGCCAAGAAACTTCTTGACCGTGCCAAGACCTTTGCAACGAAAGATGACCCGAGGACATTCATGGTGTACAAGTATTCTGAATACATCTATTACTATCATGTGGGTCGATGGAATATTGAGCTTGATTACGATGATGAGCTTCTTCGCGAAAACCTGAACCTGGGTGAGTTCTATCCTGCGGTTTTCTACCTCAGCTATTACCTCTATATCGCGGTTGGCAGAGGTGATTTCGCGTTTACTGAAAAGCTCATCGAGAAATTGCGCGAGGTCGGAGAAGCCTACGATTACGAGTATGCACGGCTTTATACCTGGACATTTTACTCCTACTGCAATCTCAATAAACGGAATGGACAAGAGGCGTTGCGCTATCTAGCGATGTGTATCGAGTCGACAATAAAGATCGGGCTAGACGCGTGGAACGTCGGCTTTGCAGGCCAAAAGGCAAGGGCGCAACTTCTAGTGCGCGATCTTGCGGGGGCAGAGGAGTCGTTACGATGGGGTGAAGACTTGCTGGCCAAGCTTGGACGGATTGCAGGGATGTTCACTATGAATCTCCACATCGCTCGGCTTCAGTACGATGTTGAGGTGCTCGAGGAAATGTTGTCGAAGCAAGGATTATCGGCCGACAGAGCGAAGATCGGCGAGGTGACCAAACGCGCACAGAAGAGCGCAAAGACGGCATTGGTGCAGTTCAAGACGCTGGCGGAGTTCAGGCCAGAGGCTCTTCGGTACACAGGAACCCTCTACTGGCTGCTCCGCAAGCAGAACGTCGCCGTGCAATATTGGAAGAAGTCGTTGGAGGTTGGAGCAAAAATGTGGAAAAGACAGGAGTTGGCCAGGACATATGTTGAAGTAGCGAGGAGACTCACGTCGAAAGAGAGTATGGTCCACGAGCTGAATGGCCTGAACGCGAAGGAGTGTTTCAACATGGCACAGGAAATCTTCGAAGACATGAACCTTGAATTGGACATGAGAGAAATAGAACGGATCCAATAATCAGTTTGGCATTTCGAGTGACAACAACGAACAGGAGAATCGCATGGTCGCACCAATAGGCAGCCAAGGTCTTGAACTCGCCAAGGAATATCCGCCGGTGGATGAGGATAGCTACACTCGAGCCCTGGTCGAGATTCTCAAGAAGAAAGTTTTGGAGATGTACCCTCCGGGCATGACTCTCCGGGATGCCCATCCGAAGCAGCATGGGACGGTTGCGGCACAGTTCATTGTGGAGCCGGACCTCCCTGCTGAGTTGCGCGTAGGCGTATTCAAGAAGCCTGCGACGTACAATGCCTTCGTTCGATTCTCCAATGCAAACCCGGCTGTGAGTCCGGACATCAAAACGGATGTACGCGGAATGGCGATCAAGCTCTTGAACGTTAAGGGAAAGAAACTGTTGGACGACGAGCCTGACTCGACCACACACGATTTTGTGACAATCAGTTACGATGTGTTTCTTACCAAGGATGTTGCCGAGATGTACACATTCACTCGAGCGTTCTTCCGCGGCAAGTTGAACATGTTCTGGTTCATGTTCAATCCGTTCAAGCCGCACCTGCGCGTGTTCTGGAATTACATCACGTCGGCAAAACGAGCCACCAGTCCGCTGGACATTCAGTACTACAGTATGACTCCGTACCTGTTCGGGACAAAAGCAGTCAAATACTCGGTCAAACCTTGGTCCCATGTTCCCAGCGCCATTCCTCAGCATCCAACCGATAATTTCCTTCGCGAGGCGTTACAAAAGCATCTCTCGCGGGAGCCTGTTCACTTCGATTTCATGGTGCAGTTCCAAACTGATCCTTCTCAAATGCCGATCGAAGACGCCGGCAAGCGGTGGAGTCAAAAACTCTCACCGTTCATCAAGGTTGCCACGATTGTTATCCCTCCCCAGGAATTCGAAACTGCACAGAAAATGGAGTTTGGCGACAACCTCTCGTTCACACCATGGCGCTCTTTGCCTGAACATCGTCCGCTGGGCGGCATCAATCGTTGCCGTAAAGCTGCGTACTGGGCGATCTCCAATCTGCGCCATGAACGAAACGCGGCTCGACGTGTTGAGCCTTCAACGCAAGATTTTGCTCTCTTTTGGAAGAACAGGGTCACAATCCAACGAACCGCTCCAGCTAATGAACCTCCACAAGTGGTCCCTGCCGAGTTAGCGGACTGGTCGAGATCCACATGGTGGGTGAGGGTGTACTCGTACGTGACACTCGCCGCAGCCATCTACGGGATCGCCTACGCACATGTTCCGCCCCTTCTTGGCGCCGAGTGGTCGTTGTGCGTGGGCGAAAATCAATTGTGGTGTAAGCTCGCGTTGCACCTGTACGAGGTTCCGATGGTGTTATTGAATCTGATCGTTTCGTGGTTCGGGTTACGACGATTCTCACGAGAGACCGCGCCAGAGTTCATGTCGCTTCTCAATTTCGCCGTCGTGTTCAACATGGTCTTCTTTACATTTGAAACAAGCTTGCTCCTGGAAGGTTTGCGTCAGTCCTTTCCATTCTGGGAGCTGTTCGGATTCGCATCGATTGCATTCATCCTTATTGCCGGCTCAGCGTTCACCATCGTTGTCAAACAGATGTTGGTGAAGTCGGTGAAACATCGTAACCAACCATAGATGGAGGAACACCAATGGCGACCTACAACATTATCGAGCAAGAACGTGACGGTTTCTACCATCCT
>CAYJSZ010000006.1:30164-46034 GCA_964372545.1 uncultured Ignavibacteriaceae bacterium | reverse complement strand
GTGCAACCCCTCGACCGAGTTGAAGGAAAGCCCCGATGTCATTGCGGTATTTTCGGCATTTTCAACCACCCCGAAGCCGCGGTCATGACGTATTATGGATTGCACGCCCTTCAACACCGCGGTCAGGAAGCTACGGGGATCGTCGCATGCGAATACCTTCCGGAAAAAAAGCGGCACCGGTTCAATATCCATAGGGGCGTAGGACTTGTTGCTGACGTATTTCGGGACGAGAAGATTCTGAAGAATTCGTTGAAGGGTACTGCGGCGATAGGCCACAACCGCTATTCGACGACCGGCTCTGCGCAGAACGAGGCGAACATCCAACCCTTCACCGTCAACTATAAATCAGGCAATCTCGCTCTCGGCCATAACGGCAACCTCACCAATTTCCACACGCTCCGCGCACAACTTCAAGACGACGGGACAATCTTTCAGTCTACGTCCGACAGTGAAATCATTCTTCACCTTGCGGCACACAGCAAACAAGCAAGCCCTGTCTTACAAATAAAAGAAGCGCTCGAAACCGTGCGAGGAGCGTATTGCTTGGTCGTTCTGACCGATGAAAGTCTCATCGCGGCGCGCGACCCTTACGGATTCCGGCCTCTTGCGTTGGGCAAGCTCCGTCCGAAAGACGAAGGACAAACGGGCGACGCCTATGTTGTAGCGTCCGAGACATGTGCGTTTGACATCATCGGCGCGGAGTATCTGCGCGATATCCAGCCGGGCGAGATTCTGGTCATCGACCAGCACGGCGTGATGTCGGGGAATCTGGAATCCCTCCGGATCAATCATACCAGCACCAAATCCCATCCCTGTATCTTCGAGTACATCTATTTCTCAAGGCCCGACAGTAAGATTTTCGGAGAGAATGTCGATAAGGTCCGGAGGAAACTCGGCAAAGCGCTGGCACTGGAATCGCCCGTGAAGCCAAAAAGTGAAGAAGACAGTGTTGTGGTGATCAGCGTGCCGGACTCGAGCAACACGGCGACACTGGGATTTGTCACCGAAAGTAACAAGCAAGGCCACGAGGTGAAATTGGAGATCGGGTTGATCCGGAGCCACTATGTCGGCAGAACGTTCATCCAGCCGGACCAGAACAGCCGTGAATTCAAAGTGAAGACGAAGTTTAACACGGTGAAAGGCGCGCTGAAGGGAAAGACCGTTGTTATTGTGGATGACTCGATCGTGCGAGGGACAACCTCGAAGCAATTGGTGAAACTGATTCGGGAAGCGGGGCCGAAAGAAATACATTTCCGCGTGACCTCGCCTCCGATCAAACATCCCTGCTACTATGGGATGGATTTCCCCAGCAGCGGCGAGCTGATAGCGAACCGGTGCGGAAGCGACGTGCAGAAGATCGCGCAGGAGCTTGGCGTTGACAGCCTCGAATACCTCTCGATGGACAAGCTGTTGGAATCTGCTCCAGGCAACGGGACCACGGATTACTGTACGGCATGTTTCAGCGGCAACTACCCCGTGCCGATCGACGAAAGAGAAACCGCGAAAGATGTCAACGATACGTGATGCAGGAACGAATCTGGACGGTCTCGAATCTCCTTAGCCTTGCACGAGTCTTGTTGGTAGCGCCAGCGGCGTACTGTTTGACCACGGAGTTTGCGCAGAATCGGCTTTGGGCTGCGGGTATTATCGCTCTCGCCGTTGCCACAGATTTTCTCGACGGCTATCTTGCACGGCGCTTGCACCAGGTGTCCGAGCTGGGGAAGATCATTGACCCGTTGGCCGACAAGATTGCAGTCGCCGCCGTGACGCTGGTGCTCGTTTCCGTCGGGGATGTTCCACTCTGGTTTTTGATTGTTGTATTGTTGCGCGACGTCTTGATCGTGTTCGGCGGGATGTACATTCAACGCAAGAAGAAGGTCATCGTCCAATCCAACTGGCCTGGGAAAATTGCCGTGTCGGCCGTCGCAATGTACATGCTACTCTCAACGTTGAAGATGGAGACATTTGAGACATTTCGCGCCGTTACGCTCTGGTTTAGCGTAGCGATGATGGTGTTGTCTCTCGCGGTATACTCACAACGGCTCTTTATTGGGAGATCAGTCAGGACTTCAAAGAATGATGGGACTGCTTGAAAAATTGAAATCGGGATTGGCGAAAACGCGAGAGTCTCTGTTCTCGAAAGTCGCACACCTGGTGTCCGGAAAAAGCAAGATCGACCCGGAGATGCTCGACCGGTTGGAAGAAGTACTTCTCTCAAGCGATGTCGGCGTTGACACCACCTTTGCAATCCTCGATAATGTGAAACGCCGTGTGAAAGACGAGCGCTATGAGTCCCCGGATCATTTGCTCTCGCTCCTAAAAGATGAAATTGCGAACGTGCTCCACGCCAACGGGAAGGAAGAGTCTCACGAGATTGCACAGTCCATCACTTCAAAGCCGTGGGTGATCATGGTGGTCGGTGTCAACGGCGTCGGGAAGACGACGACGATCGGAAAACTCGCGCATAACTATAACAGGGCGGGTTATCGAGTGCTCATTGGGGCGGCGGATACGTTTCGAGCTGCGGCAAACGAGCAATTGGAGATTTGGGCACAACGCGCCGGTGTCGAAATCATCCAACAGCCGCAGGGCGCCGACCCGGCTTCCGTGGCGTTCGATACGCTGAGTTCGGCTCTGGCAAGACAGGCGGATATCGTCATCATAGATACTGCCGGCCGTTTGCACACGAAAACGAACCTGATGGAAGAGCTCAAGAAGGTCCGACGAGTGATGGAAAAGCGATTGCCGGGAGCGCCGCATGAGGTGCTGTTGGTTCTTGACGCATCGACAGGACAGAACGCGCTTCAACAGGCAAGGCAATTTCATCAAACCGTGGGACTTACGGGCCTGGTCGTGACGAAGTTGGATGGAACAGCAAAGGGCGGTATTGTCCTCGGGGTGAGCAATGAATTACAGATCCCGGTAAAGTACATCGGCGTGGGCGAGCAGATCGACGACCTTCAGCCTTTCAACAAGCGAGACTTTGTTGAAGCTCTCTTTGAGCAATCGTGAATGCAGTTACGTTATTATCGATACGACCTAAAATTGAAGCACCGTTTCGCGATCTCCCGGAGCGCACGGGATGCTACGCCTGTGGTGATTGTAGAGTTGCAGCACGAGGGTATCACCGGCTACGGGGAAGCGTCGCCGTCGAAACGGTATGGCGAGTCTATCGAGACAGTGCAACATTTCTTGTCGCAAGTCGATCTCTCTCGATGTGAAGATCCGTTTCAGTCGGAAGCAATTCTCCAGACGCTCGACAGCATGGCACCGGGCAATACCGCTGCGAAGGCAGCCATCGATATTGCTCTGCACGATTGGATTGGAAAGAAGCTCCGGATGCCGCTGCATAAATACTGGGGACTGAGCGGTGACAGAACTCCGCTCTCCTCATTCACGATCGGCATCGATAGAGCAGAAATTGTCGAACAAAAAGTGCGCGAGGCGGAAGGGTATCCGATTCTCAAGGTGAAGTTGGGTGGAGAAAATGATGAGGAAATGATTAGGACAGTTCGCCGCATAACCAAGAAGACTCTCAGGGTAGATGCGAATGAAGGCTGGAGGACAAAAGAGATCGCGCTACAGAAGATTCAGTGGCTTGAGCAGGAGGGCGTCGAGTTGATTGAGCAGCCGATGCCTGCCGACGATCTCGCCGGAACAGCCTGGCTTCGTGGGCGCGTTCGACTGCCTCTGATCGCCGATGAGAACGCCGTGCGCCTTTCCGACGTTTCAAAGCTACAAGGTGTGTTCGATGGTATTAATATCAAGCTGATGAAGTCGACAGGCTTGCGTGAGGCGTTGCGGATGATTCATGCGGCAAAGGCGTGTGGACTGAAAGTCATGATGGGGTGCATGACTGAAACGTCGGTCGGGATTTCGGCGGCAGCGCAGCTTTCACCGCTGGTTGATTATGCCGATCTTGACGGCAGCATTCTTACGACCAACGATCCGTTCGACGGCGTGAAGATAGCCAAGGGGAGAATCATACTGCCGGAGCGACCGGGAATTGGTGCAATCCCAAGGAGTCTCGAAGAGGGCATAGAAGATGTTGCTTCGTCGTCCGAAATATCATCGGTTCGAATACATCCCGCGGTTCTTTAATCCGGAGCGGGACGAGGACGGACGGCGCAAACAGAAGATGCGCATTGCCCGTGCCCAGCAACGACGGAAACGGCGTCCGGTCCTTCTCTGGGTCGCATTGTTCGGCCTGCTGTTTTATCTCTATTACTATTTTTCTGGAGTGTTTCGATAACGTGCCATCTAAGATTCACATCCTCAAGGCCGACGTTGCCAACAAGATTGCCGCGGGAGAAGTGGTGCAGCGTCCTGCTTCGGCGGTCAAAGAATTGACCGAGAACTCCATCGACGCCAGGGCGAAGAAGGTCAGCATTGTTATCAAGGATGCCGGGAAAGCATTGTTGCAGGTCGTCGACGATGGCGAGGGGATGACGGAAGAGGACGCGCTGTTGACATTCCAGCGGCATGCGACGAGCAAGATTGACTCCGCCGCCGACCTCGAGGAGATCCGAACGCTCGGCTTTCGGGGTGAAGCGCTCGCTTCCATCGCTGCAGTGTCGCAGGTTGAGCTTCGTACACGCACACGAGAGCAGGACGTCGGAACGCTGCTGCGCGTCGAAGGCAGCGAGCTGAAAGAGCAGTCTAAAGTCAGCATTGAACCGGGCACCAACATCTCTGTGAAGAACTTGTTTTACAACACGCCTGCCCGCAGAATGTTTTTGAAAAGCGATCAAACCGAGCTGAAGAACATCACCGAGGTTGTCACCCGCATGGCGGTCATCTACCCGGAAATCGCCTGGCACTATGTGAGCGAGGATGAGGTATTGCTTGATATCAAACCCGGCAGCGCCGAGGACAGGTTCATCGATGTTTTTGGAGAGCGTCATTTCAAGTCGGTTGTGAAAGTGCAGGAGACGACAGACTTTCTGACCATCGAAGGGTTTCTCGGGAAGCCGGATTTTGCGCGGAAGAGCCGCTCAGACCAGTACCTGTACATCAACCGTCGCTTCATCGTCAACCGCACGATCAGCCATGCAGTGTTCCATGCGTACGAACATTTGATGGTGAAGAATGCGTTTCCGTTTTTCGTTCTGAATCTCATCATCGACCCCCGCAAGGTCGATGTCAATGTCCATCCGTCGAAGATGGAAGTGAAATTCGAAAACGAATCCAACCTCTATCGCTTTGTGCTCGCCGTGGTTCGCAAGACTCTTGCAGCGAATGATTTAATTCCCTCGGTTTCGTTTCGACAAGAGGAAGCGCTATCGGAAGGCGGCCAGCGTCTACAGTTTACTCAGCCCATGACGGTAGGAAGAGAGGCAATCCCCTCAGCCGCCGGCAGGTCTGAACATTCGTGGGTGCCAAGCCCTGGAACCGCACTTTCTTTCCCCGACGCGGCGGTGGAGACTGCCGACCTGGACAGGTTGTTTTCGAGAATCGAGCGAAGGATGTCCGGCGATGCCGGGCCGGCAGCTTCACAACAGTCGGCCAGGTTTACTTCAAAGGAAAAAATTCTCCCCCATGAGTCCGATCCCGCGTCGGCGGAGAAGGATTCTCGCGCGATCTGGCAGGTGCATAATAAGTACATCCTGTCGCAGATTCGTGGCGGACTGATGATTGTCGATCAACATGCGGCCCACGAACGAATTCTCTACGAGAGGGCGATCGCGAATTTTGACAAGGACCTGCCGTCTTCCCAACAACTCCTGTTTCCTCAGACCATTTCATTAGGCGCCCACGATTACACGATGGTGAAAGAGCTGCTGCCACACCTGGAAAAGCTCGGCTTCGATATGAAGTTGTTTGGCAAGAACACGGTGGTCATCGAAGGGATCCCTGCCGATGTTCGCGTCGGAAAAGAGACGACAATGTTGCAGGATGTGTTAGACGAGTTCAAGCACAACGAGCATAACGAAAAGATCGATGCGCGCGACAATATCGCCAAATCGTTTGCGTGCAAGGCAGCGATCAAGGCTGGCGACAGGTTAAACACGGTTGAAATGATCTCGCTCATCGACCAACTGTTTGCGATGTCCATGCCGTACGTGTGTCCGCACGGACGGCCGTCGGTCATTAAACTCTCCATCGAGGAGCTCGATAAGAGGTTTGGAAGGACGTGAGCTTGCCTACCCTGCCTGCCCGTCCGTCCCGCCCCAACAAGTCGGGGTCTGGCGGGTAGTTCGTTTATCCACCAGTGCGAAAGCGCAAGTTATTTCGTAAATTGTTATGTAGCGCATCCACAGTTGGTTTCCGAGATTGAGTAGTTCCAAATGAAACGACCCCGCATATATTGTGATTCTTCTGTCATTGGAGGATATTTCGACCCTGAATTTGAGACAGATTCTCGACGTTTCATTGAGGCCGTCAAAAATGGTCAGGTCGTCATGCTCTTCAGTGAAGTCGTTGTCCAAGAGATTCTCCAAGCTCCAGAGAATGTCCAAAACCTCCTTGCCTCGATCCCAACATCCTCGGTCGAAAAAGTTGCATTGAGCACGGAGATTATTGAATTGAGGAATTCTTACATCACAGCAGGGATTCTCGGAGCGAGATGGATCGATGATGCAACACACGTTGCCGCTGCAACGGCCGCCCGCGCCGATGCCATTGTATCCTGGAACTTTACGCATATCGTACGACTTGACAAAATGAAGTCTTACAACCAAGTCAATCTCATCAACGGATATGGAATCCTCACTATTGTCTCTCCACGAGAGGTTCACTATGGCGACACAAAAGAAGAAGGAGTTTGATTGCATTCAGATCAAGTGTGATGCCCAAGTCAAGATCTACCAGGCCATCAAGCAGATGACTCCCCAAGAGGAGATTGCTTACTTTCGGCAATCTATCGAACAGAGCAAGTTTTCCGCTTGGTGGAAGTCCGTCTCCTCACAGATTGAACTTTCTGAGACACAACATCGTGCCGGGCAAATTTAATGGCTCAGGCTTTTCAGATTTCAGCATTACGCTCGTAAGACAATAACGAGTCTGGGTTAGGCACGTTTTTTCCCTTGACATTCACTCGGCTGTCCCCTATATTTCTACTGTTATCAGCGCAGTACTCAATTACTCGAATTGAGATTTGGCCGTAGGGGACAGCTTGAAAAGGTTGTCCCCCTTTTTTTTAATTTTGCGCGGTGCAAAAGCAAAGTAATCTGTCTAACGGCACGGATGAAATGCTAAGGAGAGCTGACAGAATGGCCAATTGCACTGCGCTGATAACGTGGCGCCCGAAAGGGCTTAAGGGTTCGAGTCCCTTCCTCTCCGCTGCATTTCTATTGGCGCAAACCAACTTCACATAACAGGCATAATAATGACACTCTTTTTGTTGATAGAGAATAGTTGTGCGCGCCCGAACGACCGAATGAAAGAGTTTCTACGTTCGGTCGGGCGGGGTCGCTCAATGCCGCCAAACGTTAAGCTTTCCATTGAGGAGCTCGACCGACGCTTAGGTCGAACCTAAGGTCTGTTACACTTCAACCAGTAAGGGCACTTGTATGAAGACCGATCCAAAACAATTCCAGGACGAAAAACGGAAGTGGGAAGACCGCGTGAAACAGAACGGACGGATGCGCGAAGCCGTGTTCACCACGGTCAGCGGCGAGCCGATCGAGATGCTCTACACCCCGGATGATCTGAAGGCGATAGATTTCATCCGGGATATCGGCTTTCCTGGAGAGTTTCCGTACACGCGGGGCATTCATCCCACAATGTATCGGGGAAAACTCTGGACCATGCGCCAGTTCGCGGGATTTGGGACTCCGGAAGATACCAACGAGCGTTATCATTATCTGTTGGATCATGGGCAGACAGGACTGTCTGTTGCATTCGACCTTCCTACATTGATGGGTCGTGATGCAGACGATTCATTCTCAGAGGGCGAAGTGGGGATTTGCGGCGTGGCGGTCAGCTCGCTGGCAGACATGGAGATCCTGTTCAAAGGGATTAACCTCGGAGACATTTCCACCTCGATGACGATCAATGCTCCGGCCGCGATGATGATGGCCTTTTATCTTGCGGTCGCAGAGAAACAGGGAGTCGATTTCCAGAAACTGCGGGGAACCATCCAGGCGGACATCCTCAAAGAATACATCGCACAGAAAGAGTGGATCTATCCGCCCGAACCTTCGATGAAGCTCATCGTCGATATGTTCGAGTACATGAACGAAGAGGTGCCGCAGTGGAACCCGATCTCCGTCAGCGGCTATCACATTCGTGAGGCTGGGTCGACAGCGGTGCAGGAGCTTGCCTTTACGCTTGCGGATGGATTTGCTTACGTCGAAGCCGGGATAGCGCGTGGGCTGAACGTCGATGAGTTTGTTCCGCGCATCTCGTTCTTTTTCAACTCGCACATCGATTTCTTCGAAGAGATTGCCAAGTTCCGCGCAGCGCGGCGAATTTGGGCGAAACGAATGCGGGACAAGTACGGCGCGAAGAGTCCACGATCCTGGATGCTGCGCTTCCATACTCAGACAGCCGGATGCTCGTTGACGGCTCAACAGCCGGAGAATAACATCGTGCGGACTGCGTTTCAAGCTCTGGCAGGAGTCTTCGGAGGAACGCAATCGCTCCACACCAATTCGATGGATGAAACACTTGCGCTCCCGAGTGAAAAGGCGGCGAAAATTGCTCTCCGCACGCAGCAGATCATCGCGTATGAGACCGGTGTCGCGAACACGATCGACCCGTTGGCGGGGAGTTACTTCATCGAAGCGCTGACGAACAAGATGGAGCAGGAGGCCGAACAATATTTTGAAAAGATTGACGCACTCGGAGGAGTAATCCCCGCGATCGAAGCCGGGTTCTTCCAACGGGATATCGCAGAGGCAGCCTACCGCTATCAGCGTGAGCTCGACGCCAAGGATAAGATCATTGTTGGCGTCAATGAGTTTGTCGAGGAGGAAGAGAAGATCGAGATACCCATTCTGGAGATTTCTCCCGAAGTAGAGAAGAAGCAACGCCAACGCCTCGCAGACCTCCGGCAGAGCCGCAATCAGCAGGACGTCCTACGAAAGCTGGACGAGCTCCGCTCGGCTGCCGAAGATGGCAAGAACATCATGCCGTTGTTGCTCGGCTGTACGCGAGCCTACGTCACGCTCGGTGAAATGTGCAACGCGCTGGCCGAAGTGTACGGCCTGTATGAAGAGCCGGCAGTTTTCTAAGAACGTCGGGACGTGAACTCTTGAACGGAACGCTCAAAGCCTTCGTCGCCATCCTTCGAATCCCGCAGTGGATTAAGAACCTGTTTCTGTTTGCCCCGCTGATTTTCTCCAAGCATCTTTTCCAGGGCGACTTCTTCCGGCAGGAGGTAGTCGCTTTCTTCGTTTTTTGCCTTATCTCCAGCAGTGCTTACATTATCAATGACATCGCAGACCGGGAGACCGATCGGCAACATCCCATCAAAAAGCAACGTCCCCTCGCTGCCGGCACCTTGACAGTTTCTCAGGCTATTGCACTGGCAATTGTTCTGGTTGGGGTGACGGCTGTTCTTGCGCGGGGATTCCCGCCGAGCTTTCAGCTCGTCGCTGTGTTGTATTTCGTCATGAATGTCGCCTACTCTTTTTGGCTGAAGCGGGTGATTCTGCTTGATGTCTTCATCGTTGCCGCAGGTTTCATGATTCGCGTGCTAGCCGGCGCCTATGCGATCGATGTAGGAACATCAAATTGGCTGGTGCTCTGTACGCTCTTTGTCTCGCTATTTCTTGCAACATCCAAGCGACGGGGAGAGCTGGTGCTGAGTCAACAACTCCAAGGTTACGAAGGTCGCGCAGTGTTGAAACAGTACGATGTTGCTTCAATCGACCAAATCATGACGGTCGCGGCATCGGGCATGGCAATCTCGTATGCTCTCTACACGGTAGCAGACCGCACAGTGAATATGTTCGGGACGGAGAATCTCATTTTCACGACGGTGTTTGTCTTATTCGGCATATTTCGGTATCTTCTGCTCATCAAAAAAGAACCGACGGAAGACAACCCGATGCGGTTGCTCTTGCGTGACGGTCTGATGCTTGTCAATATTCTGGCCTGGTTCGTCACGTGCGTTGTTGTTATTTATTCTCACGATCTTGGCAGTTGGTAATACGTTTGTATGAAGTTGCCCGAACCGAAATCCCCCAGCAAAATCTCCGGTCTTCCCGTCGTCGAACCCAAAGTCGCAGTGCTGAGAACAACGCCGGCTACGGTGTTGGACGACGTGCAGCGCGCGATGGAATTGGCAGGCGTAAAGAATGCGCTCGATGCCGCCGCGCCGACGATCTTGAAGGATAATATTTCCTGGCACTTTCCATTTCCCGCCGCAAACACGACCCCCTGGCAGCTTGAAGGTACGATTGTAGGTCTGCGAAAGGAGGGCTTTCACAAGCTTGTTTGTGTCCAGAACATGACCGTGGTAACAGATGCGTTCAAGGGAGAAGACCTCAACAAATATAAACCGATCTTCAGGAAGTACGACATCCCTGTGCTGTTTAATTTCAAAGATGAGGACATGGAATGGGTGACGTACGCTCCGAAGACTCCTCTGCTCGTGCTGGATCAAATCTATCCCGATGGTATCAAGATCCCCGATTTCCTGTCTGGGAAGAACATTGTGCATTTGCCGACCGTCAAGTGCCACATCTACACCACCACGACCGGTGCCATGAAGAACGCCTTTGGCGGATTGTTGCACACGCATCGGCACTACACGCACTCATGGATTCATGAAACGCTGGTTGATCTCCTTGCGATTCAAAAAGAGATTCACACAGGCATGTTTGCCGTGATGGATGGAACAACGGCGGGCAACGGTCCAGGTCCACGCACGATGTATCCCGAAGAAAAAAACGTCATCCTCGCGAGCGCCGATCAGGTTGCAATCGATGCGGTTGCAGCGAAGATGATGGGCTTTAATCCCTTGGAGATCAAGTATATCGCTCTTGCTCATGAACGCGGCTTGGGATGCGGCGATGTACGAGAGATCAAGGTTGTCGGTGAAGATGTCTCGAATGTGAACTGGCGCTTTTCCGTCGGCGATAACGGCGCGAGCATGGTGGGGGATTTGCTCTGGTTCAGCCCGCTCAAACGGTTCCAAAATCTCTTCTTCCGCACGCCGCTGGTCAACTTCTTTATCTTCGGGTCGGAATTTTACCACGATTATTACCGCTGGCCGCTGAGAGACCGCCGGGTCTTCCGCAAGTGGATGAAGCAATCACAGTGGGGAAAGCTTTTCGCATCATATCCAACCGCGGATGACCTCCCGAACCAGAGCTGAGCTGTATCTCCTCTCGATAACGCTGATCTGGGGAAGCACCTTTGCGATCACCAAAAGTGCTCTCGAGAGCGTTTCGCCGTTTCTGTACACCAGCATTCGGTTCTCCTGTGCTGCGCTCCTTCTTGGCGCAATCTCCTATCGTCAGGTTCTCTCCATCAGTCGCAGTGTATTACTGAAGGGGGGAATACTTGGGATGCTGTTATTTGTCGGATTCGCGCTTCAGACACAAGGACTGCAGTTTACCACCGCATCAAAATCAGCCTTCATCACCGGCTTGCTTGTGGTGTTGACGCCGATTTGCCAGATTCTCATCGAGCGCCGCCCGCCAAAGTTCGGAAATATGATCGGCGTTCTTCTCGTGACGGCAGGTTTGTATTTCCTGACTTCTCCCCGGGGTTCTGAATTCAATACCGGCGACATGTTGACTCTTGGTTGCGCAATATGTTTTGCCCTCTACATTGTTTATCTCGACATCTTTTCAAAGGATCATGATGCTGTACATCTAACCTTTGCTCAATTTGCCGTGTGCGCGACCGCTGGACTTATCTGTTTCCTGCTGTTTGAAGAGAAACGGTGGATCCCCGGGGCAAGCCTGTACGCCGCCTTAGCGTACTTGAGCGTGTTTGCCACGGTGATAGCTCTTTTTGTCCAAACGAAATATCAAAAGGAGACAACGCCGACCAGGGCAGCAATTATTTTTGCCGTCGAGCCGGTCTTCGCCGCGGTGTTTGCGTATTTCGTGTTGGGGGAAATCCTTGGAACGCTTGGAATCATGGGTGGGGGGCTGATCATTGCGGGAGTGGTGGTGTCGGAGCTATCGGATATTCTATTCAAGACTCATCGAGAGCAGCCAACGGTCCATTCCGACCAGAAAAGAGAAAATGGCTGATCTACACTGCTTCCGACAGACTGCTGAAATTGAACTCCTTCAGCCGCAGCGCCGGCACTGCGATGGATGTCGACTGCGATTCGCGCGGCGGAATCCTCATCTCCTTCGACATCGCTTCAATATTCTTGAGTACGGCAACAGGACTGTCGTTCCACCGGAAGTTCATGACCGGGTAGGTAATCTTTCCGTTTTCGATCCAGAACACACCGTCACGAGTCAAGCCCGTCAAAAGCAGTGTCCGCGGGTCGACCGGTCTGATGTACCAAAAGCTCGTGACGAGAAGGCCTTGCTCGGTGGACTTGATGAGATCTTCGAGAGAGCCGGAGCCGCCTTTGACGATGATGTTCGACGGGGGAGGGACAGGATCCTTCCCCTGTTTTTCCGCCCAGAAGCGTGAATAGCTGAGGTTTGCGACAACGCCGTCGTTGATCCATTCCACTCGTCGCTGGGGTAATCCGCCGCCACTCCAGGGTGAACCCGGAACCTGCTGGTCAGTCGGATCGGAATAGATGTTGACAAAGTCCGGGAAGATTTTCTCGCCCATTCTATTCCCGCCGCCCGGTTTGGAGAAGAAGCTACGGCCTTCGTCTGCGCTGCGGGCATCCATCGCAAAACTAATCGACTGCATCAGGTCGGCGACGCAGGAAGGCTCAAGAATTGTAACGTATTTCCCCGGTGGAAGCTCACGCGGCCTGGCAGACATCACTGCCTTGTCGACGGCAATCTTCGAGAGCTGTTTGAAGTCGAGGTCTTCGGGGTTATTGCCGCCGCGTGTCACCCAGCCGGAACCGTCTCCCCCGGCCGTGCGAACGGTCTCGGAAAAAAACACGGATGTTGCACGATGATAGCCGAAAAGGCCTTTCGAATTTCCGATCGCGCTGAATCCGGCGTTCGTGCGAATGAACCCCGCGGCGATCAGATTCTTTTCCGATGCTTGTCGGATGCACTCTGCTGCGCCATTGGCAAGAAACTCCGGACCGATCTTTGCCCCGCTTTCGAAGTACGCTTTGACGCGGGGATACTTCTGGGGACCAAGCGCCGGCATGAATTCCGGGTCTTCCGGAGAAAATTGTGCTAGCTCTTCTGAACGCCGGAGAACATCCTGAAGCGAACGATCATCGAGCTGGTTGATGCTTGCGCTGCCGTTTCTCTTCCCAAACGCGCTGCGGATGCTCAGACTAAGGTTGGTAGACGTGCCGCTGGTGGAAGGAGTATTCCGGGCGAAGCGCAGGTTCGCTGTCGTTCCACCTCCGAGCGAGACTTCGGCCTCGTCGGCCTTAGAATAAGAGAGAACTTTTTCGATGATGCGTTTGGCTTCTTGATCGGTGAGCATAGGCCTTCCTTCTGACTGGAAACACGGTGTTTTCGTTTATGAGGGTTCTGAGTAAGGCCACAACGTCGTGCCGCGAAAACAAATTTCTATCATTGCTCCCTGTTCCCAATAAGTAATTCTAGGTATGATCGGTCTTCAGCGTTCCGTTCTCGCAGGGTCTGCTTTGTTTTCAAGAGTGCTGGTGCTTTCAGAAAAGGGAGAGTGACACCTTCCATGACTTGATGTTCAATGTCTCTTTCTATTTGTTGAAAACTGATGCCACTCGCTTTACCCATGAGGTCGATGAGAACTTCATCTGCAACTCGAACGACAGTGTACTCCTTAATATCTGACAGATGAACATCTCGAATTGCGTTGTCAGGAAGTGAACTGAGGCCCTTTTTATGCGCTTGATGTTTTTTTCCGAGTCATCGACGAGTAAACCGATGTCTTCTGTCGTTCGGTTCATACCGTGGTGCATCATCGCAAAACCTCCGATCACGACATACTTAGCCCCAACGTCGTTTAAGAGCTTGCAAACCAGAATCAAGTCTTTCAGCGTTGGGATTCTCGAGTACTCTTGATCAGTGCGTTCATGAGCCATCGGTCAGCCGCCTCAAAGGATTTGAAGCGATAAACACCGCGTGGACAAAGTCCACGGTTTCCCCGCATATCTCGAACGAGTTGTTGTAGCCGATCCATTTCTTCTAAACCTCTGGCAATCTTCCTTCTTCCGATAATTTTCATCGTTGTTTCCATTTCAGATTCTCCTAACTGTGTTCAGAATATTGATGTTGCGAAATCTCGCGGGGCAGCAGCCGTGGCTCACGGCATTCGATTGTCCCGGCTCACCTTTTCCGTCGTTGAACGACCCGCCGAGATAGTATTCGGTTTCGCCGCAGATGGTGTCGCAGGAATTCCAAAAATCGGTCGTGCGGGCCTGGTAGGCGACGTCTTTGAGCATGCCGGCAATTTTTCCGTTCTTGATCTCGTAGTACGTCTGACCGCCAAACTGAAAATTGTAGCGCTGGTGGTCGATGCTGTAGCTTCCCCGTCCTTTGACCAGGATCGCATCCTCGGTGTCGGCAATCAGTTGATTGAGGGTCAACGACTGTTTACCGGGCTCGAGGGAAACATTCGGCATCCGTTGGAAGGGAACATCCGCCCAGCTTTGCGAGTAGGAGCAGCCGTGCGATTCCTTACGCCCGATGATGTGCGCTTGATCCCGCGTTGTTTGATAGTCCACGAAGATGCCGTTTTTGACCAGGGGCCATTTGCTCGTCGGCGTGCCGTCATCATCGTATGCGCAGGTCGCAAGGCCGTTCTTCTGGGTTTTGTCTGCAACAAAATTTACAATGTCACTTCCGAACTTGAATGTGCCGAGTTTATCGGGTGTGAGAAAGCTTGTGCCGGCGTAGTTCGCCTCCATTCCCATCGCGCGGTCGAGCTCCGTCGGATGGCCGACCGACTCATGGATCGTCAGCCAGAGGTTCGACGGATGGAGGATGAGGTCGCGCTTGCCCGGCTCAACGGATTTCGCCGTGTGCTTTTGCATCGTATCTTCTCCCGCCTGCCGTGCATCGTCTACCCAGGGATACTCTTCCACGTACTCATAGCCCATACCTTGAGGCTCCGAGTACGAATTGCGACTCTCGAACGACCCGCGCTCGCGGTCTACCGACGTTACGGTGAACGATGGATTACAGCGGTGAAGGTCCTGCTCAATGAACGACCCTTCCGTCGACGCGAAGAATTTGTTCTCATTGACAAATGCGACGAATGAGCTGCAAAACGTCACACCCTTGACCTTGAGTGCCTCTTCGTTGATGCGGAGAAGAAACGCGATCTTGTCGCCTAACGGCACGTCAAAGGGATTTTTCTTAATCGGCGTTCTCCAGAAGGCCGTGGCGCTTTTGACCGGTGCAAGCTGCAGCGGCTCGCGCTGTAATTTCGAATTTGCCCTGGCGATGTTAACCGCGGTGCGTGTGACCTTCGCGATCTCTTCTTTCGTCACATTGTTGCTTCCTGCAAAACCCCACGTACCGTCCACGATCACACGAACGCCGAATCCGTAACTTTCGTTGCTCGACACATTGAGCACACGTCGTTCACGAGTGGCAACGGCTTGCGTTCGATACCGGGCGATTCGAACATCTGCATAGCTCGCCTTGAGTGATTTCGCTGCTTCGAGTGCAACAGTCGCAAGCTCGGCAAGGTCCGGGTCAACAAGTGAGAGAGATCGTGATTTAGATGTCGCAAGAGACGGGATAAAGATCAGCGTGCCGGTGGCGGCTGTCGCTTTCAGGAAGTCACGTCGTTTCATGAAATCCTCCGGAATACAGTGAACTGGCTGAGTATAGCCATTTAAGCATATAAAGTCAACGCAGCAGATTTGAGAACTAG